>PBCC01000013.1 GCA_002716825.1 Halobacteriovorax sp.
GCGCGCCGGTGGTGGTGTGGAAGTCGAACTACCTACGGGAATATCTACACCGAGTGACCTCAAGGTCTCATCTTGGCGAACGAACGCAGAGATCTCTTCAGTTTTCATATAGGTTTGACCAAACAAGAGGGACCCATCGGGCCTATTCTGTGGTCGCCAAGCCCCGCTATCAATTTGTTCGAGCACTTGATTGGCCTGCGCTAACTGTTCAGAGTTAAGCGCATTCTCTGAAATTCGCTTTCTAATTGCAGTTGCTTCAGCTCGAGATAACACAGCGATAAAGGCATCGCCTCCAGCGGACGGAGCTTCAAACATATTTGAGCCTCGTCCTGAAAAATTAGAGAAGACAAAGTTTCTTGTCGCCGCAGTATCTTCTCCATTAAAGGTAAAGGTTCTCTGAATAGGTTGAGAGCCAGAAGCCTCAGCACTTCGCACATAGTCCGGGATGACTGACCATTCTTCAAACGGTCCCCGTGCACCATTTTTAACTTCAGAAACATTAGCTAGTAATATGGGTACTTCTTGATCGGCGACGCTGACAGGAATTCTTCCGCGTCCAAGCGCTTCTGCATTATTTCCAATCGCCTGCCTGAAGTCAGTAGCTAGCGCCGCTGCAAAGTCACGATCAGCCTGATTTTGGGGAAGAAGAACACGCTGTAGATCTCTTTGCATGGCATCCAAATTCTCAGAGGTTTGAGCGTTAAAGTTAAGGTCGATACGGTCCATAAAAGTATTTTGCACACCAGGTAGTGTTCTATCGTTTAGCCTTAAGACTGCAGCAAGCTGATCATCTGTTTGCACAGCAGAGTCTAGGCCAAAAATCTGAAAGTCCTCTTGTACAGCAAGCTTTCTCAAACGCTCGCGCAGTTGTGGATTCGTTCTAATCACATCGGCATTTTGAACAACGAAGCGAGCAAGTCCGTAGGCATCGCCAATATTATCTGAAGCAAAGTTTCTAAAGAATTGATTAAACTCTGCTGCGCTCGTACCAGAGTTAGGAGCCAGCATATCTAAGATCTGAGTCGTCGAATTCGTGCCAAATGGAAGATCTTGGCCAAACATGTCGTGGTGATCAACAGTAACCCTTCTGGCGATAAAGTCCGGAATTTGATTAGAGTTAACACTTGGAGCAAGAGCTGCAGCATCGACGATACGAACTCCATTGTCTCGTCTTTGTGCCCGCAGTGGTCCTGTTGGTGTCACTTGTCTTGATAAAAACTGATCAAAAATGAATGTAACTTCTTGCTGATTATCGGGTGTAACCTCAATATTATTTCTTCTCAAGTATCGCTGAGTTTTTGCCCATGCTCCTTCAACTGAGGTTACAGCGTCCTGAACATTCATATTGGTGGCAAGCGCACCATTAATAGTTGGCGTAGGAGTGCTTGAACTAGCCAGCGATTCTAATGTTTCCCGATAACGTCTGTAATCAGGGTTAGACAATAGGCTTGGGTTTCTAGTTTCTAAAATTGCATCCAAGACGTCGAGATCTTTTAGTTTTTCTTCCGCTGATAATTCTCTAAAAGGTACACGTAGATTGTCTGGCGCCCATGAGTTATGCGAAAGCCAAACATTATGAATCTCTGCAGCTGCATCTTCAAAGTCGTTAAGACTTTCAAACTGCTTCTCATACACAATTTCGACGTATTCTGGCGATGGGGCTCCGTTTAGTTTTTGATTTAGTGCTGGTACGAGGTTCGCAGCCGATTGATTGATATCTTGGACCAGAATACCGTCCTCATTAATGCGAACACCATTAGAAAACCCCTCACCTTCAAGTCTTGCTAGCCCCTGCTCAGCAGTCTCTCCGGCCTGCAATGGAATCGGTTTCTCTCTTACACCACCCCCGCGAGAGCGATGTCCTCTTAACCAAACTTCATGCAAATTATTCGTCACATTACCAACGACAACCGGATTCTCTCTTGCGGCCGGACCTCCAAATATATTTGAACGAAGCAGGGTCTGTGTTGTCTCTTCAACTTTGTCTGAGGCAACTCCAGTTTCTCTTAAGAACTGGCGCAATTGTTCAGGTCTAGCTTCAAGCCAGTCACTACTTCTATTTGAGTTATAAATGAGTTCATCAAAGGCATCCAATTGATTGGCATTAAGTGTTTCACCTGGCGAAACTTGCTCGAAAAATGCGATTCGCTCACGTTGATTAAAGCGACGCTGCTGGCGAGATGTTAAGACAACAGAAGAAGCATTCTCAGTCGTGACGCCATTTCTTTGCAGTCTCTCCCAAGCTCTATCATAGTCATCACCTGCCAGTGCTGCGGGAGGTAAAGCATCATCTGCATTGGCCGTAACAACGATCTCTTGCGGCGGCGAATTAGAGCCTGGTGATGCTGCTGCTCTCGCAGGAGCAGGATTATTTGCATTAACAATTCTTCTAAGTGCTGCACTTCTAATTGCTACAACTGCAGGTATTCCTAGTGATGCACCGGCAATTAGTCCCTCTGTAGCACATTGAGATAAGCTCGCTTCGTGGTAAGCATTAAAAACTTCAGTCTCTGGATCACAACTTCCATTTTGCTGTCTGCCTACTAAAAGTGGTCTTTGTGAAATACAGCTTCGAAGCGAGTCCGCCATTTGCCCAATATCTGCTGCTTCAAGGCCATACATGGCGCCTCGAGCAGAACCACTCACCAATCGACCGGACTTGTTTACATACGTTGCCAGTCGCGATGCTCCAGCGACCAGCCCTCTAGCCCCTAATCTCGCTACACCATAGCCCGTAAAATAAAGTGGGATTTGAGCGACTTCAAATGCGATTGGACCTGTGACATATCGTTGACGTACATGGCACAAGAAACCAGTTTGCAATTGCTCAGATAATCCTAAGTCTTCAACAATGTTTGAAATTTGACCAGTTTGAACGAGCTGTTTTTTAAAGTCTTCATCGACACTATAATAATCTCTAGTTTCACCACCGACTTCTCGTTGATGATATATTCCAGTTGGCGGCGGTGAGAATGTCTGGTTTGACCTAATTGCTTGAGCTCGTAGCGTAGTAATCGCCGCCTCGTAAATTTCACCAAAAGTTTGTCTAGTGATTGTGCCATTACGCTTTGTGAGGTTTTCAATGGCATCTTTAACTTCAGGTCTATTACCAAGTGGCATCCTACTGATGAGATCCCGAAGCTTGGCATCTCTTCTATTTGCATCTCGTCTTCTTTCCTGTGGGTCAAAGCCAGCTTCAGCATTTCTGCTACTGATTCCGACTCTTCGGTCCATTGGATCAAAGACGTGTGAGTCGGCTATCGTTTGGGATATATCTCTTGCGGCAACTTCAGTTGCAACTTCAGCTTGGATAACTTCAAACTCACGAAAGGCAAGGTCAGTATAGTCTGCCATAAGGTCAGTGTCAGACTCGAGCCGATTGAACATGGCCACCTGACATGTTGTAAATTGATGGGTTCTTCTTGCAGCTTCAAGAAAGACAAGCTCCTCATGCATATTGCGCAGCTGATCTTCATTGCGACTATCAATTGTCGCCGCATTCATGCCGGAAAATGAATAGCTAGCACTTGTCTGTATGGCAGCACATTGGATTTTCCAGAAGTCACCCTTTGCATCTTCGTTACAAATATCATCTGATGTTGAAATTTGAGACCAAAGTGAGCCCGCGAAGTTTTGAGCACGATCGATAACATCTGTCGTCTCTCGCCCAGCTACTCCGCCGCAGCCAAAATCCTCAACATCACCTTGATTGTCGCTTGAGCAGCGCTCAGGCTTGTGTGTGATTAAGTCATAGGCGGCAACTGCTAATGGATTTACTAGTTGACCTGCAGTTCTAATCGCTCGCTCTCCAAGTGATCGACGTTCATTCGCATATAAGCTGAAGCTTATTAGAAGGCTAAGAGTAAGAGGTAGGATTTTTAAACTAAACATCATATTGTTATCGGTTAGTTTAAGCTAACTATTAAAAATGATTGAGTTTTTTCTAATAACAGCTACTTGGAATAAGGTGAGTTGCTCAAAGAATTGGCATAAAGTTGAAAGCTTAAGAGTCAGCTAAAATTTCAAGCTGGGAACACACAGACATAGTCACTGCTTGAACAGTCATTTGAGCTGAAAGCTCTAGTATAAAGCGATAATAATGCCAGGTAGAAGCACTCAGTAAGAAGCGAATATTGGCGGCCACCATTTTCTTTACGCTCTTACTTCGCCCCGGATATGAGCGATGAATGAGCTTTTCAATCTCTTGCCACCGTTTAGCAGCAAGTGTTCCTCGAATGCGATGGACGATCTCGGGCTGAAGTGCCGCTTGAGTAAAATCTATATTTTTCTCGAAGCATGCAAAAAGCGCTTTTGGATAATCCAAAAGCATATCAATGCAAACAGGTGTTGGAGGTGAATCGAGTAATCTTACAACTACCTGGGCCAATGCATCTATCAACCCTTCGCGATGATGAAAGTTTCTGAAAACTGTTCGCTCTGAGATATCGCTCAAATCGGCTATATCTTTTATCGAAAGAGACTCGAGGTTGTGCACTTTTAAAGCATCAACCAAATTGAGTAAGATTGTTTTTTGAGTGTTGTTAAAGTCAAACTCATTAATTATTGACATGGCTTCAGTCATAATGTCATACCATATGACATAAATGAATTATATTCAAGGAGATCCACTTGAAAAAATCCAAAATACTTAAGTCATCCGAAACGAACTCGCTTAATGTCTTAGGCGGACAAGTATCATTCTTATGTGAAGCCAGCGAGACAAATAATAAGTGGTCACTCATGAGCGTCGACCTGCCACTAAATGCTGGACCACCGCCACACCATCATCCTTGGGATGAGGCCTATTATATTTTAGAAGGTCAGGTAAGGTTTATCCTTGGTGAGGAAGAGACTATAATTAGTAAGGGTGACTTCGTGTACGCGCCCGCCAATACAGTTCATGCTTTTTTTGGCGCCAGCGAAGAAGTGGCAAAAGTTCTAGTCTTCGATGCACCATCGACTGCAGGTGGCTTCTTTAAGGATTGTCACGAACACGTTAAAGAGCTTCCAAAAGACCTAGACAAAATTCCGGCGATTGCTGAGAAGTATAATATGAACTTTCTTCCACCGAGATAACTAGAGTTCACCTGGAAAGTTTTGCACATTTTTCTTTTTCATAAATGCATAAGTAATAACACTTCCGATGATGCATCCGATGAGCGTAAAGACACTAATCACACTCAAAAGATGTGCTTCTAGAATATCGAAAAATAAAAATTTAATATCGATTCTTAGATCATTTTGAGCGAAGAAAATAACTAATGAACTTAGAAGAACTAAAGATAAAGCGATTTTAATTTTTAACGATGTAGTCATGATCTAATCATCCAGTAGCTTAATATGAATGGCAATTGGCCCTTTTGGTCCCTCGCTTGCCTCGAACTCAACTCGTTCCTTATCGTAAACATTTTGTCCACCAAGAGCACTGGCATGAAAAAATAAATCCTTCATGTCGACATCTGGCTTTATAAAGCCATAACCTTTTTCTTCACTGAAGAACTTTACAGTTCCAAGTATTCGATCTCCCATTTGTGGCGCTTTAATAATTTCTTCACCCCAAATGATTTCAAAAACTTCTTGTACTTTATCACCTTTGTGAATTCTCTCTAATTTTGCAATAACGGCGACCTCACTCTTGGCCTCTACGATGAGATTCTCGCGTTTGCGTTTTTTAGTTTTAACAGTGTCGTACTTTACGAGGTCAACTTTAAATTGTGGCATAGATTCAATCCGCTCTTAAGATTTTAAAGGGTTATACCGTGAAAACCAGTCTCTGCCTATCATTGAGTTTGTTTTAGCTAGGCTAAGTTGCTATATTTTGCACACGATATGAAGATTTTTAGCCTAGTACTATTGTCCTATTTAAGTATTAGTTCCTGCTTTGGAGCTGGGAAGTTTGAACGTTGGTTAAGTGACTACAGACCAAGAAACTCGCTTCAACAACGAGATATCTATATCTACCTACCCAATGGGTATGAAACAAACAATCGCGCTTATTCCGTTATTTACATGCACGATGGCCAGAACTTGTTTGACCCCACTAGGGCCTTTATGGGTCAGACCTGGGAGGTTGAAAAAACACTTAATCGTCTGATAGCCAATGGAGCAATTCCCCCAGTAATCGTTGTCGCTCTAGATAATACAAGTGATCGTTTAAATGAATATACTCCGACGACAGATCGACGCCACGGTGGTGGAATGGCCGATGCTTATTTGGACATGATTACTGAGCATTTGATTCCAAAAGTCGACTCAACTTTTAGATCAAACTTTTCAAGAACAATGATTGGTTCATCACTTGGCGGTCTTGTATCTCTATACGCCATTAAAAAGCACCCACGAGTTTTTTCAAAAGTCGCTGCCCTCTCACCATCAATTTGGTGGGATGATAAAGAAATTTTAAATACACTTAAGTTAACCACTGATTTTCCACAACGTCTGTGGGTAGACGGTGGAACCTTAGAGGAAAGTCTCCCTGCTGAGCTAAATCTACTAGAAGACATTTTAAAACAAAAATTATCTCCTGAACGATTCAAAGTCTTTATTCAAAAAGGTGCAAGCCATTCTGAAAAATTTTGGGCCATGCGCTTACCCTATGTTCTGCATTATCTTCTACGAGACTGATAAAAAACGCTATAAATCATCATGACTGTAAAAAACAAACAGACAAGAAATCCTAAAAAGGGCTTATCGCCTAAATGCATTTGAATATCTGTAATTGCGGAAGGATCCCCTAGTAATTGCTCCAAGTAACTGAGTGTTTGGGTACTAAGTTGCGTATAAAAGTAATGAACGCCATAGGCTAACGCACAAGCAAAAGCGATTGTGATTGGTAGAGAATATTTGTAAGATCTTGCTAACTCTTCTGATATTTCTCTGTCGCTAAAAAATATTTCTTTCTTAGCGAGTTCTTCAGCGTCCAAGATATCAACTTTTAATAGTCCATCTGTAATGGCGTCTAGAAGTTTTTTACGCTTTAACTGTTGATAGCCAAAGAAAACCAGACCTAATGATAGAACAAGAGCAGCAACTTTAAAGTTTGAAGACTCTTCCTGATAGAGATAAACACCTGCGAAAGCGCTGCCTATAATAAAAAATAGAAGAGGAAAGAGCCACAAGAACTTTGAATTAATTCGTACATACTCGGCACCTTTATGTAGCGAGATTAGGCTCAATCGTTGACCTATTTTATGAGAAATGGCGCTTGATCCAAACGATGCTGCAAACTTCACGTTATGACCGTTAAAGATATACTCTACAATTGGTCGATAAAAAACTTGCATAGCCTGTCTGTTATTAGAGTTGCTTTGTCTTGATAAATATTTTTCGATACCTATCACTTTACCTTGCAAGATTTTTCCATTTCTAAAGAAGTGCAAGTTAATAAGTAAAAAGATTCCACCAAAGATGACAAAGATAATTCCAACCACATACATAACAATCATAGACTACAACCTTATTTTTTTGTTTACGAAGTCTTTTGAACTATGGCGCTCAAGAACCTGTTCGCTCTCATCCCCCCATGCCTTATTGACCATGCGTCCTCGCTGGACCGCTTCTCTCTTCAGTAATTGATCAGACCAGCGAATGATATTTTTATATTCATGAACTGATAAAAACTCAGCGGCTTCGTAAAGTTTTCCCTTCGTCAGCATTCCATACCAAGGAAAAATGGCCATGTCGGCAATTGTGTATTCATCTCCAACCATATACTGATTTTTTGACAAGTGCTGATCGAGGACATCGAGCTGTCTTTTTGTCTCCATCGCAAATCGATCAATTGGATATTCAAATTTTTCTGGTGCATAGGCGTAAAAATGTCCAAAGCCTCCTCCAAGATAGGGAGCGCTTCCAACTTGCCAAAATAGCCAGCTTAGCATTTCTGCTCTTCTATTAAGCGTGTCTGGCAAAAACTTGTTAAATTTTTCTGCCAGATACAGAAGTATTGCACCTGACTCGAATATTGAGATTGATTGACCGCCATTTTTATCGACGAGTGCTGGAATTTTTGAATTTGGATTGATCTCTACGAAGCCACTTGTAAACTGATCGCCTTCACCAATATTGATCAAAAATGCGTCATACTCTGCTTCCTTAATTCCAAGCTCCAAAAGCTCCTCAAACAAGATCGTCACTTTCACTCCGTTAGGAGTACCAAGTGAGTACAACTGAAATGGATGCTCACCAGTAGGCAACTCTTTTTGGACTCGGGCTCCAGCAGTAGGACGATTAATCCCCGCGAACTTGCCGCCATTGCCCTCATTATGCTTCCAAACCTTAGGTGGTGTATAGCTCATCGAGTCTCCTTTTCTATAAGTTTTTGGGCGTAGTGGCCAAGACCTTGAACGACGGACTGAAAGGCATCATTACGAATAATTTTCTCTTCACCAAAAAGAGCGACTAGTTTTTTCTGAACCAACGGCATCTGCCCTGTTCCACCGGTGATTCGCACTTCGTCTATATCACTATATTTTAAAGTTGATTGTTCAAACACTTTTTCAAGACTTGAAAATATCGTTTCTAACTCTGGCTCAACAGCAAGTTCAAACTCACTGCGATGAATTGCCTGCTCGATATCAATGCTTGAATTGTTAAACTTATAAATAGTCGAACTCTTCTCGCCTAACTCAATCTTACTTTTTTCAATTTGAGCATAGACGGGGTAGCCGAGTTGTTGCTCAATCAGAGCAAAGAGTTGGCTAAAATATCTTTGATCTTCATCACCAACTGACCAAAGCTCGAGTTCTTTTAACTGCTCCCAAGTATCTCTCTCTTTTAAGAAAGCAATATGAGCGGGGTTACACAGTTTACTGAGAAGCATCTTCGGAAAGCGTAAGACATTACTCCCCATCGGAGCTTTATATGTAATATTTTTACCAAAGTGCGCTGAAATAAAGTCGCGCATAATGCGGCCATCAATTGCATCGCCGGCGACAAACACTCCCGAAAGACCTAAAACATTTTCTTTTGTGAAGCTCTCGCCACCAGTTTTAAGTAGAGTGAAGTCTGATGTTCCACCACCAAAGTCACATACAAGAACATTTTTTGTCGAGCTGGTATTTTCAACATTTAACCCTGCCGCGATAGGCTCGGGACAGAATTCAATTCGCTTAAAGCCGACTAGTTCGGCCGCACGTCTCATCCTATCCTCGGCAAGCTTGTCACTTTTGAGATCTAGTGAATAAAGCGCCGGTCGACCAAGAACCACGTTCTCAACACTACGACCCACTTGTTCATCAGCCTTAGTTTTCATATCGCGCAAGATTGTCGCAATCAGATCTTCAATCTTCATGCGCTCACCAAAAACTTCTGTCCCCTTAAAACCTGGCTCCGGTAAGAATTTTTTAAGTGATCTAAAAAAGCGCCCATCACCGGCAGACTCTTGATACTTATCAATTGCTTCGGAACCAAAAAAGAATTTATTTTTCTCGGGCGTAAAGATTAATGACCTGAGAATTGGTGTATTCTTATCCAGATTAATCAGCTTTGGTGCTTGGCCAGCTTCAATATAAGATAGCAACGAATTCGATGTACCAAAATCAATGGCATACCACATAAATACTCCGGACTTTGTTCTTCACTGAGTCAAAGCTTAGTAAAGCACTTTACTAGACAATCATGATGCACTTTTTTCATAAGTATCACGTACTTTTCGAAGATGGTAAAATCGCGGCAACAATAGGAGTTCATATGACAAAAGAACACGGCGCAAGAGTTTCCAAAGGCACTCAGTCAAACAAAGACTGGTGGCCAAATCAACTCAATTTAAAAGTACTTCATCAACACTCTTCCAAGTCTAATCCACTGGGAGAAAAGTTTGACTACGCAAAAGAATTTAAAAAACTAGATTTTGCTGGCTTAAAAAAAGATTTAAAAAAGCTCATGACGACTTCGCAAGATTGGTGGCCAGCCGATTGGGGACATTACGGTGGACTCTTTATTCGAATGACATGGCATAGTGCTGGAACTTACAGAACATTCGACGGTCGCGGCGGCGGTGGCACCAGCAATCAGAGATTTGCACCACTTAATAGTTGGCCCGATAACGTCAACCTCGACAAAGCCAGAAGACTTCTTTGGCCAATCAAGAAAAAATACGGAAACAAGATTTCATGGGCTGATCTTATGATCCTTGCTGGTAACGTCGCGCTTGAATCTATGGGTTTTAAGACTTACGGATTTGCTGGTGGACGTCCCGATATTTGGGAACCAGAAGAAGACATTTACTGGGGAGCAGAGAAAGAATGGCTGCAAGATGCTCGCTATAGCGGAGATCGCGAACTCGAAAGCCCACTAGCGGCAGTTCAGATGGGTTTGATCTACGTGAACCCTGAAGGTCCAAATGGTAAGCCCGATCCAGTCGCTTCAGGAAAAGATGTTCGCGAGACATTTGCTCGTATGGCGATGAATGATGAAGAAACAGTCGCATTGGTTGCTGGAGGTCACACATTTGGTAAGGCCCATGGCGCAGGAAAGCCGGAACTCGTTGGTCCAGAGCCAGAAGCGGCGCCGGTAGAACAGATGGGCTTTGGTTGGAAGAATAAGCACGGCACAGGTAAAGGTGGCGACACAACAAGCAGTGGCATTGAAGGCGCGTGGAAACCGAATCCAACAAAATGGGACAGTGGTTACCTGAAGGTCCTATTCAAATACGAATGGGAATTAGTAAAAAGCCCAGCAGGCGCCCATCAATGGTACGCCAAAGATGTAGCACCAGAAGACATGATTGTTGACGCCCACGATCCAAAAAAGAAAACTCGTCCAATGATGACAACTGCAGATTTATCTCTGCGCTACGATAAAGGGTTTGAGCCGATCGCCAGACGTTTCTTAGAAGATCCTAAGGCATTTCAACAAGCCTTTGCTAAGGCATGGTTCAAGCTCACTCATAGAGATATGGGACCTAAGGCACGTTTTCTTGGGCCAGAAGTTCCTAAGGAAGATTTGATTTGGATGGATCCCATTCCAAAGGCAAAGGGACCTGCGCTAAATGACAAAGAAGTCAGCGCCCTAAAAAAACAAATCATTAAACTTGGCATCCCAAGCAGTGAATTGATTTCGACGGCCTGGGCTTCAGCTTCAACCTATCGTGGATCAGATATGCGCGGTGGAGCCAATGGCGCACGTGTTCGATTTGAACCACAGGTAAACTTTGAAGTGAACCAACCAAAGCAATTAAAGAAAAATTTGGCTAAATTTGAAGCACTTCAAGAGAAATACAATGCCAAGGCAAAGAAGAAAGTTAGTCTTGCCGACTTAATTGTTCTTGGTGGGAACGTAGGAATTGAAGAAGCAATTAAGAAAGCTTCTCTCAAAACAAAAGTTCCTTTCTCTCCGGGAAGAATGGACGCCAGCGCTGAACAAACTGATATCGAGGCGTTTGAAGTTCTTAATCCCTTTGGCGATGCTTTTAGAAATTACACTCGAGAAGGGTTAGAAAAACATGGCCCCGAACTCATGATCGACAAAGCGCAACTACTTGGCCTGACTGCGCCTGAGCTGACCGCTCTGATTGGTGGGCTTCGTGTTCTGGGGGTTAATTATAACAAGTCCAAGCACGGTGTCTTTACTAAAAAAGTCGGTACTTTAAGTAACGATTTCTTTGTTAACGTACTCGACATGAACACTGAGTGGAAGCCAACTGCGTCCGCTGGAATTTATGAGGGTTATGATCGTAAATCGAGTAAGCTTAAGTGGAGTGCGACAGCGGTTGATCTCACCTTTGGCTCAAACTCTGAGCTCAGATCGCTATGCGAGGTTTACGCTCAAGACGATAACAAAGAGAAATTTGTACAAGACTTTGTCGCCGCATGGACCAAAGTCATGAACGCTGATCGGTTTTAATCTCACATAAGAGATACTCCCAAAGGAGTATCTCTTTTTTACTATATTGAGCAGCGATCAAACTTAAATGAGCGGTTAGGCTGACAATGTGGATCAGGACTATCATTCATAATTGAAAAGCCACAGCCGATAGTTTTGAATTTAAACCTTGCTGTCTGTTTTTTCTTGTTAAGCTCAAACTGAATATTCTTATAACCGATAATTCCAAGTCCGAATGTCTTATCTTTAAGAACGATTTCTTTGCTATCGGAGGCCCTAACCTGCTTCCCACTAAATGAAACATTATACTGTCCGACAATATTTAAATCCTCGACCTGCACCTTATAGTTTCCAGAGTTCACATATTCTGCCAAACAAGCCACTGCACCAGTGCTTGAATCTTCACACACAGCAACAGTCTTGGTGTATTCGGTGTTTTGCTCAACAAAGGGACAATTCAAAGCAAAGGCACTCGAACTAAATAGCAAGAGCGTTAAAAAGAATTTCATAATCTATCTCCTAACAGGTTACCTTCGTAAATCTACCTGTTAGGTCCAATCGATGAAGGGAGATGTGCTTTTTACATGGTGGCAACTTCTTGATTTTACGTATTGGCTAAGACATAATTTTGTCAAAGAGGTGTCTATGTCTAAAAAATCAATCCTGATCGCTTTCGCCGTTATCCCTTTTTCTGTTTTTGCTCTTTAAGTCAAAGACGTTAGCCTCTACGGCAAAGTTGCTTTAGTTTCTTCTGCTAATTTCGAAAATGGTTCCCAGGGTATCGGAGATAACTCTTCACGCCTTGGCCTAAAGTATGAACGCGCCGATATTCTCGATGAGTGGAAAGTCGGACTTCGCGCCGAGTGGTCCATTAGCACCAACAGAAATAATAGCGGTTTTGGCTCGGCCAACTTTGACGGTAAACAATATGACGTTGTTTCAAACGACGGACCTTTTGGTAATCGCCTAGGCTATTTATGGATTGAAAAGGATAACTTCTTTCTTGCTGCTGGTAAAATGTGGTCGGCTTTTTATGATGTGCCCGAGTTCACAGACCTCTTCCACACCGACGGTGCTCGTGCAACTTCCGTTTACACTCGCACAGGTGAAACTGACGGTACTTACCGCGCCTCAGAAGTAATTCAAGCTCGCTACAAATATGATGACTTTCACTTCGCGCTCCAAACCAAGCTCACTGGTAAAGAAACTATCGAATATGACTTTGATAGCAACGGAACAGCTGACTCGAGCCTTGTTTACAAGCAAGTCCAAGCGGCATCAATCCGTTATATGACAGAACAGCTAACTCTTGGAGTTTCTGCTATCAATCTTATGTTTGATAATAATGGAAATAGTGAGTCTCAGCTTTCTGTTTCTTATGGCTTTAAATACAGCTTCATGGATTTTTTCTTAAATGGTGTTTACACAAGAGCTAAAGATCTTGAACTTAATGAAGTGAACAATCAATTTGTTCACTCTGATGGAACTGAAGCTATTCTGGGCTACAAGATCGACTCTGATACAACTGCCATGATCGGCTACAATCACCAATCGCGTTCAGAGAGCCGTTTTTTTGATCTGAACTATTATTACGCTTCCATCTCTAAAACGATCAAGAGCCTAGATGTCGCCGCTGAATATATTCATGGCGATAGTACGAACTTTAATGGCTCGGATAATAAAGAGAAGCTACTTAAACTTGCAGCGACTCTCAACTTCTAGAATGACGAACCTGGCTGCTTTAAGAATTCAATTTCATCTTGGGTTGATGTTCGGCCCAAGATTTTATTTCGATGGGGATAGCGCCCAAACCTTTCAATAATTTCTTTATGCTTTAATTCAAATTTTAGATTATTTTCCAATCCTGGTTCAGAAAAGAGTCGAACAGCTTCATCATGCACGCTCAATGATTCACTATGCATATAGGGCATGTATAAAAAGGCTTTCCTCGTACTAGCCAAAGCTTTTGCCTCTGGCTTACTACTTGCTTCCTGAGCCAAAACTAAGGCTAGAGAATCGTACCGAAAGGCCATAGCGTCATCTCGGAATATATTGCGTGAAAACTGGTCGAGCACAATGATCTCAGCCAGTCGTCCTTCGATAGACTCTCTCCACTGATAAAGCTCTCCTTTGGTCGCCTGAAGGTAAGTTTCCAAAAATAAATCTGATATTTTTTGATCTAAAGCTTCATCTTTCTTATACCAATCACTAGGTGAAAGCTGTGAAAACCAAAAATCTAGTACTGCCTGCATCATTCTAACGACGCGAGTTTAGCTTGGATAATAGTCGCAATATTTCGAGATAGAGCCAAACCAGTGTGACCATGAGGCCAAAGGCCGCAAACCACTCCATATATTTTGGCGCTGAACGTGTAGCAGAAGCGCGCTCAATGAAATCGAAGTCTAGTAAGAGGTTGAATGAGGCAATGCCAACAACAAGTAGGCTGAAGCCAATGCCAATCATTCCTGCACCATGAATCATTGGAATGCCGGAGCCGAAAAAGCTCATCACAAAACCAACCAGATATACTAAGAAGATGGCACCAGTCGCGGCAAAAATTCCTTTCTTAAGTTTATCTGTAACTTTAATGATCCCACTTGAGTACAAGTAGAGCATCATGGCCATAACTGCAAAGGTCAGCATGATCGCATTGAGAACAATTCCAGGGTATTGAGCTTGATACGCAAAGGAAATTCCGCCAAGGGCAACGCCTTCACTGATAGCATACAAAGGTGCGGTAATTGGCGCCCATTCTTTTTTAAAGATTGTAATTAAGGCAAAAACCAAACCGGCAATAAAACCAATCATGGCAAAACCCATTCCACCTTCCGACCAAGTGAAGCTGGCAGCGCTAATACAAAGTGCGAGTAAAATGGCGGTCTTCATATAAGATCCACTAGAAGTCATGACTTCTTGGCCTGGGCCAACTCTAGTGCCTTGGAACATTTTATCGTTAAGTGTCGGGTTACCTGATCTCATGATGGTCCTTTTCTTATTTAGTTTTTATATTCTAATGGTAGAGCAAAATGATCTAACCGCCATGACGCACTCAAAAGGCACTCTAAGTCACTAAAAAGTCGAAATACTCCACCTAATATTGCCCAAATTGGTGGCCAACGACTTTACGAGTATAATTTTATTTATGAATTTAAAGGCTTACACCCTAATTTTATCATCACTTTTCTCTTCAACGCTTTGGGCACAAAGCTGTGATCCGTCTCAGGATCGCGACAATCGCTCCCCTACATTTTACAACGAGCAAACACAGTCTCATATCATGCGCGATCAGGGCGATTCCGGTTGGTGTTACGCCTTTTCAACTGCCGATCTTGTCACAGATTATGTTTTTAAAAACAATAGAGAGGTACTTAATCAGGCTCCCAATAGGAATGATCAACTCATTTCTCCCGTTAGCCTTCTGCCTGCGATAGCTTCGCTAGGATCTGGGGAGCAAGATGAAGGTATACGCTTTAGCGAATACACGGCCGGTGGCCAAGTCACTCAAGTAATGATTGATATTGTCGCCTCAGTTAATCCTAGAGAGCGAGTTTGTCTTGAGGATGAAGTTCGTTCTTCAAACTTTAATCTAGCAAGTGAAGAAGTAAATATTTTGAACTTACTTGATGAGGTTGAACGTAACTATAATCTACAAGCAACAAGTCAAGAAATCTGTCTCCAGGCCTCGAGATTAAGCCAGACTGTTTTACCGAATATTAATGCTAATGACATTGAAACTATTCTTACGCAACTAAATGCCAGCAATAAGCCTGTTCGCAGCACTACATATATTTCGAGCTTGATCCAAACAAGCTGTAAAAATCCGCTTCCGCGTCTTGAACTTCCAGAGGTCAAGCGCGTCCGTCGAACGATGCTAGATGAAAGTGATAATTCCCAAGAGTTTCTAAGCACAATTGATAGCCAACTCATGGCAAATTCTATCGTGGCCCTTGAGTACAATGGGCTACTTCTAGAAACTGAAGACAGTGTTGATTCTAAGGGTTTCCCTATTGAAGCTCCTCACGTCAGCACGATTGTTGGAAGACGTTGTCATAATGGAGAGAATCAGTACCTTATTAGAAATTCTTACGGAAATGACTGTAGTTTCTACCTTGAAAGTCTACAATGTGACCAAGGCAATATCTGGGTCTCTCAAGAGTTACTACTTAGAATGTCTCGAAGAATTAGTTATCTATGAAGCATCTCATTTTCTTACTGGTTTTTTTTCCTCTAACAAGTATCGCTTCAGATTGCTCAGACTATCAATTCGTCTTTAATATCGAACAAACTCAAAAAACGAAGTCTCTTAAATTGTGCTTAATCAGTCCAATATCAAAAAATGACTTCGTTTCTCCAGCCTGTTTAAACTCCAAATGCAAACAGCTCAAACCACGCAAAGTCGTTCTTGCTGCCAAAAGAAAAGGGCTAAAGGCACATCCAGGGGTGGAGCTATGTAAAGAACTCAATGGACAATACATTTCAGGGGTATTAAGTCCTCTGAAAAAAAACTCGTCTATTTCACTTTGTTTTTTTAGTGATGGGAATATCATCTCTTCAGGCTATTTATATTCTAACTGGAAAGCACAAATCCGAAACTAGCGATTCTACCGAAAAAAGTTACAAATGACTTAGTCGTGAACGTAGACCTTCACTTTAATCTCACTACTCTGTTTAGGGTCGAGTGCTGTGATCTCATATGTACCAGACTTAAGGTTAAAGTCAAAAGTCTTCATTAAGCCTACTGAATTTCCATTTACGTACCATTTAACTTGATTAAGTGAACTCGTATCAAGCCTAAGAACCTGTTTTTCTCTTGGAATTCGTGGATCGATCGCAAGATGCAAATAACTCGCATTGGGAATCATTTCAAACACTTCACGAGAGGAATCAACTGAGTCCTGCCTATCTTCCCCTACAATGAACAGCTCATCTTTGAGCTCACAACCTGCCGATCGAGAAGCGCACCATTGATCACGATACAGCCTCTTCGAAAGTGGAAATACTCCAGCTCCATCCTCTAGACTAAGGCTCTCAATCATCGTGCGGACAACTGGCAAAGCTGCATATGAGCCTGTCACTTCATCCATAGCCTTCGCCTCTAGGTCTCCAAACCAAGCACCAATTAAATATTTTCGGTTCATTGCGAATGCCCAAGCATCTCTATAATCCGTACTCGTACCAGTTTTTATCGCAACTTGATGGCTGAATCGGTAATCGCCAAACTCTTTAACTCTAGCCTTTGGATCTGAAAGGATATCTAAGATCATGTCGGCAACCTCTATATAAAGAATCTTCAATCGTGCTTGATTACGTGAATTTAATGTGGAGTCGATTTTTAAACCAATACATTCGCCACGATTTGCTAAACACGAGTAAAGCTGCATCATCTCAATCAAGCTAATTTCCGCATTTCCCAGCGCCAAACCTTCTCCATAATAGGTTGATGGTCTTGGCAATGAAACGCCTGCTTTAGCCAAAAGCTCATATAATACGTCTTCGCCTAATGCCCTAACGGTTTTAATAGCCGGTACGTTCAAAGAATTCGCCAAAGCTTCTCGAATTGATAGTTCACCATAATAGTTATGACTATAGTTTTTAACTTCATGAATACCGCCAGCAATCACCGATGAAACTGGTGAGTCATCAATGATGTGGTGAGGCCGCCCTCCTTGCATAAAGAAGGCTCCATATAGAAATGGCTTTAATGTACTACCAGGCTGTCGCGGGATCAAACTCGTATTATACCCAAAACTATTAAACTCTCCATTTTCACTGACCATAGCTAGGATCTCACCAGTTGTATGATCAATAACCATAGCGGCACCGTGGGAGCCGCCCTTTCGCTTAAGAGTTGTAATCCTTTGTCGTACGATCGCAGACAACTCAACTTGTATAGCGGAGTCTAGCGTAGAGCGAACCTTCCCATTTATTTTTTTTGACTGCGAGCGGATAAAGCTAGCGATAGAATTAATTGGAACTTCCGGCAAATCAACATTTTTAATATTACTTACAGGCAATTCTGAATACTCGACATTTAATCTTGAAGCGAGTTGTTTAGCACGCCCATTAACATTGTCATTTTTTCTTAAATCAAATCGACTGGGAGCCCGTAGCATAACAATCAAGGCTAGAACTTCACTCTTGTTTAGCGTTTCGAGATCTCTTCCGAAATACAGTCTTGCAGCCTGTGTAAAACCTCTTCGATTCGAACTAAATGGTGCTTGATTGATATAAAACTCAAGGATCTCCTCTTTTGAGTGCCTACTCTCAAGTATGAGTGACAGCCATGACTGTACCCATCGACTCCAAATCGATTTTGGCGAGTCCATGAGAATTCTTACGACTTGCTCAGACAAAGACGTCCCGCCTTGAGAAAAACTAAAGTTTTTGAAGTTATAAATAATTGCTCTGAATTTAGCTAAGAAATCTACACCATCATGCGTTTGAAAACGTTTATCCTCAGAAATGATAAGAGCTTGAATTAGAAATGGGCTAAATTCTCCGAGAGGCCTAGGAGAGGGGTTCCAATGGTCGATATACGATAATGACAATTTTTTGTTGTCTCTATCTAGGATCGAGGTTACACCGTTATGAGAAATATAATCATTAAGTTCTATTCGAGCTTGGTTTTTATATATGTCCATACAAGTGAGAATCACCAAGCTGAACAGAATAATAATACTGAATATTTTTAGCTTATTCTTCAATTTTAATTCTCATTTCAGTTAGAGAACCAAACGTCTCCGGATTATACATTTCTTTTGCAACGACTGGCATTGAAGTAAACTCACCAGTTGCAATGACTTGCATGCGATAATTAACATGGTAGCTGCCAGGATGTAATAATTCGCTATAAAAAACAGCACGATCATGCCTTAACTCTTTATGATAAAATGAGTAGCGACTGTCTCCATAGTAGTACCATTCAGAATCCTTCCAATAAGAGTTCACAAGTGCTGTAATGCGGCCTGAATCCTCATCATCTACCTGACTCGTCGTCGCCAGATCTGAGTTCAATGGTTCAAACCCACCAGCAATGGGATCATCTAGTACAACGTAATGTCTGACAGTAGGGATATGCACCAAAATGTCTACATTTAATAACTCCCCTCTTTTTAAAACTGTGCCATGTTTTACTTCAAGCCACTTATTATCTCGCTTAACTGAAACGACTTTCTTAACATTAATACCGTTATTAAACTCTCGATCAGAATCTTTTAAAGAAAAACGAACCAACGCTTTAACATAAGCTGTCCCAGTTCCTTCTTTCTCAAGAGAAACAACTTTCTTTTTACCTACATCGGATGGCTTCAAACTATAGGACATTGTCTTTCCCGATAAAGAATAGTCCTTGAAATCACTTGTACCTATTACGGAATTATCCATCTTAATTGTGAGCTTCAAGTCTGGTTTCTCTCTTTCAAAACTCTCGGCATATTCGATTAAAGAATTCATGCAAAAAATAGTATTCTGTGTTGAATCCCAAAATAATTTATTCGTCTGCATATCTTTGATAACAGATGTAACTAGCTTTGCAGGCAAATCTGCGACGAGGTCAATATTACCATTTTTCCGATGCGCGCGCGTCATAGCCGTTAAGGCAGCGCACTGAGTACGCCTACTGGAATGATGAATCATTCCCCAGTTAGGTTGAATGCTCTCGTTAAAGCGAACGCTTCCTGCATCTACAACTAAATTAGCGAGCACTGTTTCTAGCGCAAGCTTTGAGTTAGAGTTACTCGCTAATACTGTTGCGAAATAATAATGGAGCCTTCCAAACATATTAGTATCGCCAAGGTGTTGGGCGAACCGGTCAATCTCATCTTTACTAGCTTTATCAAGCTGAGCCAGACCCGCTAAAAAAACTGCTCTCGTTACATTTTTTAACGGTTTATCATAACCATCCTCATAGAGATCCGTTTTTAGCATCCTATTGGCATAAGTAATCAGCCTGTCTTTAATTCCAGAATCTACAGCGTAACCATATTGTTCAAGCCAACCAATCCCTAAAAGAGTGTAGGCAGATAAGTAGGCTGAACTATATTTGCCATAATAAGACATTCCGCCATCGGGCATTTGGAAATCTTTCATTTGACTCAAAGTTTTCTGAATGAGTTCTGGTGCATCCTTCCATGAGATTTTGCCATCAAAGTATTTTTCTAATTTGAGATACTGAGCAGCTCCGATCATTTTTGATAACTTTTGTTCCCAGCATGTATAGGGGTAATTAAGCAGGTAACTTAGTCCATCATCAAGCAAACCGATTCTGGTCGTTGAACCTATAAAGTCAACTCCCCCAACGTCTGGGTAAATATCTTTAGGAAACTCTACTTCAACATCTCTTTTCTTTTCTTTTGTTAATGTAAAGTAGTGAGCGGCCCAATAGCCTGGTCTTCGTTTTACAACTGGAATCTGTTTTACGAATGTGTCTGTATGCAGCTGGTCTCCTGCTTTGACTATAAAAGAAATATAATTATTATCCTCACCAGGCTTCTCAGCAATTTTACCTACGCCCAGGTTAACCTCGGCATACCTCCGCTCTCCAGGCTTCATGTCCAAGATGACTGTCTTCTCTGTCTCACCAGTAGCAAGTCCCGCTGCTGCGACCGTAACAGTGATTTTTCTTGTCGTCTTCTCTCTGTTGTAAACGCTAAATCGTGCTTTAAATTTATCTGTCTCCACTAAGTAGTTTGGTAAAGCAGCGCGAAGCTCGGTAGGAAGCTGTGTAGCAAATTTACCACTACTTAAACCAAGTCGGTCTTTCTTATCTGCCGACATTACTATCACCTTCCATCCTGTTAAGTTTTCCGGGAGCTTAAATTTCAATTCCCCCTTCCCTTTGCTTAAAACAACAGATGGATTCCAGTATGCTAAAAAATCAAAGTTACCTCTAACCTCGGCACCTCCCCCACCGCCTTGGTTGGCGCCTTTTTTCTCAAATTTTTGTCTTCCAATTAGCATATTGATAAGACTAAAGTTTCTAACATCTAAGCTATCTAGGTTACTTAAGCCTTCGTAGGCATCAAAATATTTATCTCCGGACTTAATTAAGTCGAAGACTGCTTCATCAAGTACTGCCACTGCGAGTTCTACGTCTTCAATTTTATCATTTAGAGCTTTTGCACTGAACTGAAGATGAACCTCTTCATTCGGCTGATAGACCTTTTTATTTGAAGTAATATCGACATGAATTCTTTTATAGTCGTCTTTCACTATAAATTTCTTATAGGTTGACCTACTCGTAGGTTTCCCTAAATCCAGCTCACCAAATCCAGATTTTTCCTTGACTCTTGAAGAAAAAAGCTGGGCCGAAAGATAGAAACCAGGAATATAGTCAGGCTTCACTTTAAGCTTAAACACGTGAGCCGAAGAACTAACGTCCTCAACCCATTGATCAATAATTCCGTACCGCTCAACTGTAATTAATACTTTTGATTTACCTAGTGGATTTTTAATCAGAACATCAATTTCTTGGTCAACTTTAAGATCGACACTACTTACTTCTAGAGATAAATCATCGGTGCCATCATCTCCCCACCAGGCTTCTGTACTGCCCGCGACGTAGAAATTAGACTTCCAATTTAACCTGGTTCCTTTTACGCGCGACTCGAGTGAGTATCTTCCCGATTTCTCCACTTTAAACGAGCAACTGCTAATCTGTGTTTTAGTTTTTTCAGTGCATTTATCTACTTCAACCCAAGAAGCTTCATTTCTCGTAACAAATGCATTGCCACTTCCTTTTACTTTAACACTTTTAACTTCTTCATATTTTATTAAAGTCTCTATTTCTAAGTCCTTAATAATCTCTGAATTTGGATCAATAACCAGTGATTCAAAATTTATGGTATCCCCAACCTGGTAGATCCATTTATCAAGTTTCCCGCCAAAGAACTTATCGTCTCCAAAATACTCTGCAGAGGTCATTGAGCTTATAAACTTGCCCCTGTCGTCTTTAACCGCAGACTCTATGAAGAGCCTTCCATAGCTAGAAACTTCATTAACTTGATACTCTATTTCATACTCACCTTTATCTCCAAGCTTTTGCGTTGACTGATGAATTGAGCCTCGCTCTCCAGCAGTATGTGTATTGGAGAAACGAAATTTCTTATAGCGTTCATCTTTGGGTTGATAATATCTCGGAGTGAAGGAGATGCTGATTCTTGCATCTGTTCCAGTGAAGGCACCTCCAGAGTGCATTTTAGCACTCGCCACAACCTTCATTTTATCTCGATATTTGTATGTTTTTTTATCAATATCAATACCAACTTGGAACTGCGCGGGAGTAAAGTCAGTAACGAGCACCTCAAGAGGAGTCATGACAATCTGGTTTTGCCCTGCTGTTGAAAGTCTGAATACATAAGTGCCTACGGCAGCATTATCTGAAATGCTAAAGCTCCCCGATAGGGTTCCAAACTCATTTACCTTTCTATTACTCTGAGTATAAACACGCCGTCCTACGGGATCGATAACATCAATTGTATAAGTAAGGTCGGGAGGCAGTGCCAATCCTTTTAGCTCTTCCATTCGCACATAGATTTTGTAATCTATCTTGCTCCCTGCTTTGTAAACGCCTTGTGGGGTCATTCCCCAAGAAACTAAATGCCCGTGCTTTGCTTTTATATAACTTGAAACATCTTCATAATACTTTCCATCTGTATAGTTGTAATTAATCGGCAAAACTGCGAAATTTTTCCCTTTAGAGGCTGTAACAAACCTACTATTGGCAAGAATTTGATATGAGGGGTAATAACTCCCACTCGGGAACATCTCTGCGATACCTGGCAATATGGCCAAGCCATTATCATCTGTTTTAGTTGATGGGGCATACGTTTTTGCACCTCCCCAGTCAGAAACATTCACATAAGCATCTTTGATAGCTTCACCTGTTTGTAAATCAACCACCCATGCCAATGAATTATAATGTCCTAGCTTCGTATAAATCTGATAGGGACTTGAAATGATAGAATATCGAAGCTCATTCCGATTGCGGTTATAGCTCGAAAGGTCGTGCTCTTCTAAAATATTATAGAGGGCGATTCCACTTTGCCCGTTCATCATTGTGTCAGTTTTCATCGGAACATAAAAACTCACATCTTCTGGCGCTGGACTCACTACTTTATGCTTTAATTCATGTACAGCCCCGTCTACAAGCCAGCGATTGAACTGAAGATTAAACTCTTCCATATTTGTGACTAACACTGGTAAATCATTGTCGATATTGCTTTCGATAACAGCATTGCGATAAACAGAAGAAACTTTCGGGCTACGTCTTGCAAAAGTCATCGTAAAATTATTCGGACCAGTTAATTTTTCGCCAAAGACGTTTTCAATTTTAGACAAGTCAAAAGTGTATGCTTTTTCTGACAACAAAACAGTTGGTAGAAATAGTCGCACAGTCTTATAGTTTTCTCCATAACCTTTAAATTCACTAAACGCATCAACCTCTTTATTTCCATTTGTTGGGTCGGGTGAGATAGCAATATCTTGATAGACCTTTCCTATAACAATCTTATTGGTAAGCATTATCAATTTGCTTAAGTTCGACTCACATCGTTTTGGCCCTTCGTTCGCCTTTACAACTCCAAGTTCATTCGGCTGAAATGTACTAGCTTTCACCCTGCCTTTATCAGCGAAATGACAACTAAACTCTTTAATTCTAAAGTAAGGCGGCGTTTCAAATTCTTTCAAAAATGCATTATCGCCCTTTAACTCTCCCTCCTCACTTTTAATGCCTTCAGAAAGTTCAACCGAAAAAGAAGCTTCACGTTCTAAGTCCTCAGTCGCTTCTATAAACCAACTTGACCCCACCTCTTGTTCTGTTGAGTATTTATGCTGACTATAGAATTTATAAGGGATTTCTTTTCCTTGATTGATTTTTAAATGCTTTAGAACTTCTGTCTTCGATACAGTAGCGTTGAAATAAAGAGAGATCTTCGGTCTCACGGGAGATTCCCAGTACTCGAGATGCATCAGGCTTGCATTTTGAAGCTTGGGTCTAGTAGTTTCAAAGACGTATGTTTTATCGACTTTAAGAGATTCACCGTTGCTAGCTTTAAAGTCTTTCCCAACTTTAATCTTGTACTCAGTAGCTCTTAACAATTTTGTTCTATAATCGAATTCACAGGCTAAATTTCGCACATCAACCCAACGCCAATCACAATTTATCTCTGGTTCAATTTTAATAGGAAGCTTTTCGAGATCTTTATTCATATCTCCAAGAGCCACCATATTTTTACTAAACGTTATATTGATTTGTTTAACGTTATCGGCTTCAACGCCTGAAGGCGTAACCCGCATGACGTATAAAGCCTGATTAGCGTGTGCAGTACAAGAAAACATAATTACGGTGAGGAGCAACACTATGCGCATTTTAAAGCCTTGTTCACATTGGAAGTTTAGAAAACTATAAGGTAAAAAGATTTACATGAATATAATTATGCTTCTCGTATTAAGTATTATTTCTACTGTGACTCAAGCGGCAGAAGGCAAGGTTTGTCAGTATAGCGCTACAGTGTGGAACGTAGCTGCCCGAAAATCCGTTCGTACTATTAAAATTTTTAAACCGTACGATGCTGTTACGGACAAAGAGCGCGGACCTTTTGGGTGTACTCCATGTCTTGTTGATCAAGTGGATATTGAACTGCCATTTGTGAAGACTTTTAAAGTGTGTCGTTTCATTGCTGAAAAAGTTAAGTCTGCCCTTCTTAATGCTCACTATGCTGGATTTCCAATTTCTGAAGTTGAAGGCTATAGACCCTCATATAGCAAAGGTAAGCCCGACCAGTTACAGAATAGAACTGAACTCTCTAATCATGCTTTTGGTGCTGCTATCGACATAAATGCAAATCACAATGGTCTTTATGATAAGTGTATTCAATGGAGCAATGATTGCAGACTCATCAAAGGTGGAAAGAGAGACTTGAGTAAACAAGAAACAATTTCAGAAAACAGTCCGCTCTATTATGAAATGAAACGAATCGGTCTCAAGTGGGGTGGAGAAATCCAAGGGCTTCAAAAAGACTTCATGCATTTTTCTGAAACTGGATATTAATAAGACGAGTTACTCTACCGAAAACTCGCGAAGATCCGTCGCACTGACTTTAGCCGCTTCACCATTGGTACACTCAGCACCTTTATGATTGGCATGACCGAACTCGAAACCATTGCTGATAAAGATGGCTTCTTCATCCCACTCTTCTAGTTTTCCAATCCACTTATTGCCATTGACTAGCTCAATTTCAACCCAATTTCCGACTAATGCTTCGTTCACAATACAACCTATGTTTGATTTCAATAGATGCCTAAAATACTAACAAAAAATGATAGGACACGTCGAATTTATTGCCGGAGATCTAGACGATCCCCTGTAAAGCCCCATACAGTGCGGTTTATGGAAATTGGCAAAATCAGAGAATTCACCGTTTTATCTAAAACCGAGGCAGGCCACAGGGTTCGTCTCATCGCCCATGAAGGTGAAGAGGCTCAAGAGCTTTTCATGCCGACTCTCAGAACTGATCCACTACGCTCTCATGATCTTGAGATTGACCAAACGATTGAAGCCTTTGTTCATCTCGATGATGATGGAAAGCTATGCGCGAGTCTGCTGCTTCCCACTGTTGAAGTTGAAGAGTTCGCTGTTCTTCGCGTAGTAGAATCACAGCACTTTGGTGCCTTTCTTCAATGGGGTCTTGAAAAAGATCTGTTTGTCCCGGCCAAGAAACAAAAAACACCGATGCAAGTTGGTGAGCTGCACCTTGTACGAGTTTGCTATGATACGGAAACTGGCAAGATCTATGGCACGACAAAATATGAGTCCATGCTTGAGACTCTCGATTTCTATTTTACTGAAGGTGAAAAAGTTGAGCTGATCCCGGCCGAGGAACACGAGTTGGGGTATCGCTGTATTATTAATAGAAAGTTCATCGGAATGATCTATCACAATGAGATTTTTACCGACATTCACCTTGATAAAGAATACGTCGGCTATGTGAAGAAGATTCGTGAAGATGGTCTCATCGATGCTGCTCTTCAAATTCAAGGGGCCAAGGCACTAGATAGTTTTCAAACAAAGGTCATGGAGATGCTTGAAGCTAGTGGCGGCAAGTCGAAGCTGCACGACAAGAGCTCACCAGAAGATATTAAGAAGGCCCTAGGAATGAGCAAGAAGGCCTTTAAAAGCGCCGTTGGTATGCTTTATAAGGCGAGAAAGATCGTTATTACAGACTCAGGGATAGAGTTAGTTAAGAAGCCTTAGGCTTGACTCCCTGCACGATCAAGGCTAGAAGTGGCCATGAATTATACAATCCCTACCCCACCAGAAAACTCATTTCGTATTACTCTCGAGCTTGATGCTCGCGCTGATCGTTTGGATAGCGTTCTTCTAGAAGCGCTAAAAAAGCAAAGCGACAACCTAGCACTCCAAGAAATATCTAAGGCTCAATTTAAAAAGCTTTTTACAGACAAGAAAGTTTTGATCAAAGGCCAAAATGCCAAGGCTAAGTCGCCGATCAATAGTGGCACGACTTATATTGATATTCTGCTTTAGTAGACGATCGTGGCAAAACGAAAAAAGCTTACTGGCATTGAGCATTTAGAAAATAATCCGATTAATTGGTTTCCTGGTCATATGAATAAGGCCATTCAGGAAATCAAATCCAATATCAAATTGGTCAATATTATTATTGAAGTGAGAGATGCTCGTGCGCCGATGGTATCTGGTAACAAAGGCAATTATTCTCACGCAGGTGATAAGCCCTACCTGATCGTCTTTAACAAGACCAACTTGGCCGATCCAAAAGCAGTTAAAATTTGGCAAGACTGGCTTACAAAAAAAGAAGAGTCTTTTATATTTATCAATGCGCTCGATAAAAGTGTAATTAAACAAATCGTAAAAAAAGCCAAAGAGATTCTACTTACTCACCGCTTGAAGTCTAATCCTGATGCTACTGATAAAGATGACATTAAGATGATGATTATTGGTCTGCCCAATACCGGGAAGTCGACGATAATTAATCAACTCTCCAACCGTAATGCTTCAAAGGCAGCGGCGACGCCAGGGCAAACCAAGCAGAAGCTCTGGGTGAAAGTCGATCAAAATATAAGCATCATAGATACGCCTGGTGTGATGCCACCAAAGATAGAAAAAGAAGTACACGGCATGTGGCTATCGGCCATCCATGCCATCCCAGATCATATTACTACGCCTGATTATTCAGCGTGTTTTCTAATTGAATATTTCTTAAAGAAAAAGTCTGAAGATTTTAAAAGCTTTTATGAATTTGAATCACTAGACATTGATCTTATCACTGCCGTCAATCATATCGGCAAGCGACGCGGTTGCCTTCGAAAAGGTGGCGATTATGACTATGATCATATCTATAAAATTATTCTAGCAGACTTTAGAGCGGGCTCACTTGGGCTGATTTGCTTTGAGTTGCCGCCGATTAAGTAGTTCTATAAATATTTATAAAAATGAAAACCAATCGCTGCGCCACCAGTCAGCGAACTCGCACCTTTCTCGTAAAATATCACTTGATTTGATACCTCGAGTGCTAATCCAAAATGATTGAACATAATTTCTTGTCCAAGCGCGTTTTGAAGATGAATGCCGTGAAAAGTATTTAGTTTTTCAGTATCTAAGAGTGAGTAACCAGTTCCGTGACGTAAGTAGAGGCCACTCCATAATTTCTTAGGAAACCACTTATATTCAAAGTCGAGTTGATACAAAGAAATCTTCTCGCCCACTCGTGAATTCTTCAGGTTTTCATTGTCGACATTATCACCCAAGGTTGAAATACCAAGTCCAAAGGACTCCTGCATGGCCTTCTCTTTAAACATATAGTTGATAGTATTGGAGAATCCACGGAAGGTATAAGTTTGCGAATCAAACCTAAACTGATGATAGTCGTAGTGCTCACGAGCTCTAAACTTCGCATTTGCCAGGGCCGGAATAATTAACAATAAGAAAATATACTTCATCTAGCTCCTAACTCACCTAAATTACGTCAATGAACATGTAACACTATAGCTTAAAAAGACAACCAATTAGTGATATTAATAACACTTACAGCGAAGCACAAAGGACTGACATGAATTTAAAAGATCAAATCTTAGACAATATCAAAACAAATGGTTTTCCTGCAAAGAAAGTCGCTCTGCCGCTCGAAAAGATGTACGAGGTGGCCGATAATAAAGGCGAGAACCTCAATACCATTTTGGAAGAATTGAAAGTTCAAGGCGTCGATCACGAAAAGACGACTGACAAAATTATCTTCAAAAGCGCTATGCCAAACCTTGGTCCAGAGGCATTTGAAAAGGCACAAGAGATGATGAAGAATATGGGCTCGGAAGAGATGCAAAAACTACAAGAGCAAGTCGCCAATATGAGCCAAGAAGAAAAAGACAAGCTCATGGAACAAGCTAAGGCCATGGGTTTATTTTAAATGTTAGTCGTAGTCTCACCTGCTAAGAAGCTAGACTTTGAATCCCCCGCCCCCACTAAGAAGTTCACTCAATTGAGTGAGATTGATAAGTCTAAGAAGCTTATCAGTGAACTTAAAAAGTGCGATGCAAAAAAGATTAAAGCTCTAATGAAGCTTAGCGACTCACTAGCTGAGCTCAACGTCAAAAGATATAATGAGTTTAAAACCCCATTTAGTCTTAAGAACTCAAAGCAGGCTATGTTCGCTTTCAAAGGCGACACCTATATTGGGCTCGATGCCGATACGATGAAAGAAAATGATATTGAATACGCGCAAGAACATCTACGTATTCTCTCAGGTCTGTATGGGCTAGTATCGCCTCTTGATTTGATACAGCCTTATAGGCTTGAGATGGGAACAAAGTTTGCCTGTGATGGTAACAAGAACCTTTATGAGTTTTGGCAAGAAAGCATCACGGCGAAAATAAACTCTCTACTTAAATCAAAAAAAGTACTCGTTAATCTCGCGAGCAATGAATACTTTGGCGCTGTAGACAGTAATAGGATCGACGGAGAAATCATCACGCCTGCTTTTAAAGAAAAGAAAGGTAACGATTATAAAATTGTTAGCTTTTTTGCTAAGCGTGCACGCGGCATGATGTCTCGCTATATTATAGATCACCGCTTGAGCGACCCAAAACAGCTATTGAACTTCGATGTTGATGGTTATGAGTACAACCCCAAACTATCAAGTGAGTTCAGCCCCGTTTTCACTA
>PBCC01000014.1 GCA_002716825.1 Halobacteriovorax sp.
ATCTTCGCGCTTTAGTGATAATCGTTTTTGGATTGAGGTTTTTGCCTGCATTAAGGGCAGGACAAACGTCAGTACATCGTCCACATTCAACACATGAAAGTAAATCAAGACGATTTTTCATGGTTAGTTCACTGGCCTTGCCTAATCCAAATGTCTCAGCATTTTCATCTTCAAAATCCATTGGCATTAAGACCCCGCCGCGACGAGCTGGAGTCAAAAGGGCGGCAATAGGTAAGAGGACAATATGAGAAAACTTTGAGTAGGGAATACTTGCAAAGAAGGCCATGGTGTTGGCCATGTGGCCAAACCAAAGAGTTCTATAAACTAGAGCGAGAGTGTCATTAGACCAGCCGAAGGTTTGGAAGAAATTAGCGACCATCCAACCTACAGGTGACCAGCGCGCTTCATCGATTGGCATCCCTGTGCCAAGGATTCTTAATCCCTCGAGTAGATAACCAATAATAACAAGAGCGGCGAGCATGCCGTACATGAAATATTCGCGATTTGGATTAGTGGCCGAAAGTGAATCAGGCTTCCTCGCATAGCGGCGATAAAAGGCTAGGGCCAAACCGGCCAAGATCGCTAGACCTGCGATATCGGCGAGAAAAGAAATAATAATATAGGTCCAGCCTTTATAAATTTGAAAAGGGGTATCGGCGTGAATGGCAACTAGGTCTGTAGCAATCCAAAGAATGACAAAACCGTAATAGATGAGAGAGTGAAAAATACCTACGTTGGGCTTTCTTGTAACTTTACCCGTGAAGAAAAGCGTCTCGAAAAAATTTTTCCTATTAAGCTTGTGTGGTAAAAGCTGCTTTAGGCCACTAAGGCCTGTGCCTTTAGTAATGAACAAGGCTTTTTGCCACATGCCTTTTGCAAAAACAGCAAAGGCGGCAATAAGCATGACATACATGGCCACCTTAAAAGAGAATGGGATGTTCCACATTACTTCGCGTGTTGCGAGTTCAATATCTTGCACGGATCCTAACTCCTTCCTTGACCAGAAAGTTCCGGTATAAAAACAAAAAAAATAATACCCTTATACAATAGTACTTAATTCAGTACCTTTATAGGAGAAAAAAGCTTCCTCTCGATCCTTTGTCACAATGGTGTAATCTTAAGGCTATGAAAAAATTTGTCTTTTTATTGATTCTTTCAATACTTGTAGGTTGTTCGCAGTCCCCAACAATTAATTTGCGCACCCGAACTTTTGGAAAAAATCCAAAAAATGTCTTTTGGATCCAGATTCCAGGCTTCGAGTTTGAGCATATTGCGATGTTACGCTTTAGTTTGGCAGATTCCAGAAAGCCGTTGGCCATAGAAGATGTGGAATGTGTCGGCTCGGCTTGGTCCTATAATCTTTATGATATTCGTACCAATGCTGTGGACTCGACGTTAGCGCAGATTACGGGCAGTCAAGATATTCAAAACGCCTGTGGGGGAAAGGATCGCTTTCCAGTTTGGCAATACTATCGGTCGCTGGGTTATCAAACTTTGGCCTTGGAGGCTGGCATTGATAACAAATCCAGTCTGCTAAACTCAAGTGCTTGTAACGGAAATACTTTTTTAGAAGGACTAACTCTATTAGAGATGACGAAAGCCCCGAGTAAAAAAGATGAGAATAAGTTTTTCCATTACCAGTCACAAAAAAATCTAGATCTTGGCTCGGTTCATTTTGATCAAACTTGCCAAGGCAATAGTGGCGGATGTTTCGCCTCTTTATCAAGCAATGTTCAGGCCATGCTCGAAGCTGCAAATGCAGCACCCAAGGGAACATTTTTTTTAATTCGAGAACTCAATTATTTAAAATATTTAAAAAATGGTGAAATTAAAAAGGCTCGCGAGGTTTTAAGTGAAGTTAATAAGACGATTAGCTTGCTTAAAGAGCTCGAGAACTCCGATCAAAACCTAATTCTGGTTACTGGCGCTGAAACCCAGTCACTAAGGTTGCCTGCCAGAGGCAAAGAGTGGAGTGACTTCGAAAAACAAGGACGCAATGTGAAGCTTGAGAGATCGCGCTTAGTCTCACCTGTCTTGGCCAAAGGGCCTTCGGCCGAAAATTTTTGTGGTGTCTATGAAGAGTCTAAAGTTCTTCTTCGTCACTTTTGGCGACAAGATGAGAGTGGTTATTCTCTGGATAAAATCATTGAGTTAATGAAGTAAGGATCTCTTCCTTGGTAATCAGGTAATGTGTTTTGCAATAATCGCATTTTGTTTCAATAGAATCTTTGTCTAGAAATATTCCATCGATACCTTCACTTCTTGTGAGTGATGCAATTCCTTGAACCATACGATCACGCGAGCAGGCGCACTTAAAAGAAATTTCAGTAGAAGTGAGAAGTTCAAAATCACTTTTTTCAAAATGCTTAAGAAGCTTATCAAAAGTGACATCGCCACTTTCAAGAAACGGACTCAAAGACTTGATGGTTTGGGCATAAAATTCGTCTAGGCTTGGGCGTTCTTCTGGATCAATATGATCGACTTGCCTGTCAGGCAGACGCTGTATCAATAAAGACTGATCTGAAGACTGCGAAAGATACGTTCGAGCATTCACTTGATAAGAGGAGGTAAGGATTAAATTCGAAACTTCTGTAATGGACAGATTATCAAGCTCAACCAAAGTATTATACGGTTCTCTTTGACCAGGTAAGATTTTTGTTAAGCGGCAATTGCCATTAATTTCTTTAGGGAAATTGTCGAAGCTCTCAGGAAACAAGAGGGTGCGCATATAGCCCTGTGTATTGGCTTCGATCTTAAAACGAAACCATGGTTCCTTGGAGTCGATATAAAAACCAAAACTTTCGCCAGACTTTAAATAAGAAATAAGTGGCAAAAAAGTTAGTACGGCGTCGCGAAAAAAGTGGAAACCTTCGCCTTTAATATCATGGATTAAGGCCAAGTCTCTGATGACGCTTTGACCCTCAAAATAGTGGAGGGTAAAACCAGACTTTTGATCAATGAAACCTGTAAGACGACTTTGCTCTAACATGACTAACCAATCGAATAGAGTTACGATACTAATCGTTTAACATAGCGAATTGCTGTGTGTCCCAAGATTTTTTGGAGTGCTTAATGTCGCTTTGTGTAAAGCTCTATAGTGATAGCGATGAGCTTTTTAAAACCCCATTGTGGCAGTCCGAAACCACTCCAACTACTGTCGTTTGTCCCAGTCCTGTCGAAGCCGATCGAGTCCGTGCAAAACTTGTTGGAAATAGTGGAGCCAGAGCTACTGACGTTATTACAATTTCTAAATTTATTTCAAATCAATTGGCCGTGGTCGAGCAATCTCCTGAGATTTCGAGGAAGGCAGATCTGCTCTTAAAACTTTCTATCTTTTGGAAAAGAGTTTTTCCAGATTTTGGACATGAGAGATTTATACAGTGTTTCACACTCCTAACTGAGCTTAGGGGCACGTCGCTGTCTTTAGATTCCCTACAAGAGGTTATTGAAGAGTACCACCCCGAAGTTAGTAATGGTGTGAAGATGCTCTGGACATCAATGCACGCCACTGATCTACACGACGAGCACTCTGCATACTCTGTGTTGGCCGAGGCTTATCGTCAAAGCCCGACACCATTTAGTGACGAAGAGGGAAAGCGTGTCGTTTTTCACGGCTTTGGTCATTTATCAGGCGTGCAAATAGATTTACTTAAGGCTATTGCGATTCGCCAAGAGGTGATTGTTCCCTATAGGCAGCAACTCTATAGCAGTCGCCATCACAGTGATTGGATAAGTTGGCTTGGAACAGATGATGAAAACAGTGAACTCGAAGTAACTGAGGGATCAGAAATTCGGGCACGGCTTTACTCATTTTCAAAAAACAGGCTGGCCGAATACGTGGCCCGACAAGTTGATGATGAAGTCGAAGTGGTCTTAGGGGCGCCAAGAGCAAGTATTCGAGACTTTCTAGAAATCCCTATCGATGGTTTATTTTTCAAAACACCTGTGGATCTGTTGAGTGAGTCTTTTTCAAAGATTGAAGACAAAGTACGGATTCTGTTTGCGGCAACCGGCTCTGATTCAGTTGCGACAAATGATGTGAAGCAGTTAATTAGCGAAGCATCGAAAGACTACTTACAAAAACAAGACTTCCGAAGTTATAAAGCGGCAGGGCTTAGCCTAGAGACGTTAGCAAAGTGGGAAGAATTAGCCAGCTCGAATGCAAATATTTCAACCTTCGACTGGGATGTGATGAAAGAGTGTATTCGATTGATGTCTCCGAGGGTTTATCAAGCGCCAAACCTTTCCGGTGGTAAAAACCGAGGGAAAATTAGGACGTTCAATGAGTCTGCAGACATTGAAGCAGGTAAAAAGGTAATTGTTTGTATCACATCTGCTCAGCCAAGCTTTAACTTAGGGGAATCAGAATATTCTCAGGAAGTGGCCTCACTGTTGGCAGCGCTTGGACCTAGAAGGCGAAAAGAATTAGATTTTCTAAAGGCCAGAGAAGAATTCAGGGAGATGCTACGTCGAAGCGATGCGAGCTTCTTCATAGAGGACGGGTTGCTAGAGCATGACTTGGGTTGGGCCGAAATGTTGAGTGATATTCACTTTGAGAAACAATCATTGTCCCATGCCCCTAAAAAAGTACGAAAAGATTTATTAAGTGAACGAGTAACTCAAAAAGCGAAGGTCATTTCAACTTTTTCGCCTAGCAGACTTCAAACTTACCTCGATTGTCCAAGACGTTACTATTATCAATATGTCGAAAACGTTAGTGAAAAACCGATTAAACAACAGGATCTTGAGCCGCGCTTTCTAGGTGAAATTGAACACGACGTGATTGATCAATACTTAAGTGAGTGCGTCGACTGGAATGAAGAAAGATTTATTAAACTCTGTCATAAGCTGCTCGTCGAAAAACTTCATAAAGAAAAAATTGTGCTCGAGGCAGCTTCTTTTGTCGCTCATTTTCAGGAAATCAAATCATTCTCTAGAAATGGTATTAATTTAATTCAATTGTTGATCAAACATTTACCAAGCCCTAAATTGATTTTTGAAAGCGAATATCAAGACGGCATTTTTAAGGGACGAGTCGATCTAAAAATTGAGTGCGACTTAGGTGTGGTAATTCTCGATTTTAAACGCTCTGCCGCCAGTATACCGACAAAGAGTGCCCATGAAGGATTTGATAAAATTCAGATATGGAATTACCTTGCTCACGCGAATGAACATCAAAAAGATATTTTATTTTGGGGCTATATTAGCCTCAAGGATATTAGTGCTAGTCTGCTGTTTAGCTCCTGGAGCGAGATTGGCGAAATTTTTAGTGATATGGCCGAACCGCCTAAAATTCACTCCTATGAAAGTGAACTTCTTCATAGTCGTTTAGTTGAGTTTAAGCAGATGGAGTTGGAGCTTACTGAGCGAATTAAAAGTGATCAACTTTGGCATGCTACTCCTCGTGAAATTGCTAGCTGTACTTTTTGCCCAGTGAATACACTTTGCTCTAAGGGACTTGTATGAGCCAAGAGTTTGTCACAAGAGCTAACGCCGAACAAAAGAACGCAATTTTTCACAATGGGGGAGTCTTGCTGAGTGCCGGCGCAGGCTCTGGAAAAACGTTTGTACTGGTTGAGCATATTGCTTATCTTATTTGGAAACATCATTTGGACAAAGGCCGTCCTCAAAGTGATGAGTATATTTTAGAACTCAAAAATCATCTCTCTAGCATTGTGCTGATGACATTTACGAAAAAGGCAGCTGGAGAGCTTGCAATTCGCCTTAAGAATAAAATGGATGATCTGCTCACTGATGCAGCAGATGAGTCTCAGCAGTGGTTATGGACTCAGGCTAAGTCATGCCTAGATTATCTAAGCGTCGGAACTATTGATGGCTTTTGCTTTAAGTTGATTGCTCAGGGCTATTTCCCTGGTTTGCCGCAAAGTATGGCGGTCGTGTCTGAGATCGAATCAACACAGAAAATTATTGCTTTATTTGATGAATGGTTGGCAGCAACCTTTGGTCAAAAACTTGAGAGTTTAAGTGGCGTCGAGTCCTATTTTGTCTCTCATCGCTCTGAGTTTTGTGATGCCTTTGTGAAAATCTTTACCACTCCAGAGCTTCGTCTTCTTTGGCGAGATATGGACCCTGAGAAAATGCTCGATTATGACTGGAACGACTTTATGGATGTTGTTTTTGGGACCAATCACCCAAAAACTCTTTCAGAATCTTTTCCAAGTGCAGATACAAACGCTAAAGGTGCATGGGTTGAAAAACTTTCGCAATTAACAGGATTCTTCTCTAGTAAGCAAACGTGGGACTTAGAGGCAGTGCTTGAGTTAGCCGCACTTTTTGAGAGCAATAAAAATATTACGACCGGCCCGCGAACCGAAGGCGAGATTAAAGATTATTTTGCTAAAGCCAAGGCAGTCAAAGACATTTTAAAAGATATCTCTGCAGACCTCTCCGCTTATGAGACTGAAGGAAGGGTTGTTCTCGCTCATCAAGTCGAGCTGATGTTAAGTAGCTTCGCTTGGATTGAACGTCGCTATTCACAAATACCGGGTTACACATTCTCGGATCTTGAGTACTACGTGGCACAAGGTCTTAAAGACGAACAGGCGAGAGCCAACGTATCTTCGCGTTATCGTTATTTAATTGTTGATGAGTTTCAGGATACATCTCGTATTCAATTTGAAATTATACGAGCAATTGTTGATGGGGACTTTTCAAGATTGTTTTGTGTTGGTGATGAAAAACAAGCGATCTATGGTTTTCGCGGTGGAGAGTTACAGGTCTTTAAAGATTGCAAAAGCTTAATACCAACAAATTTATCTTTGGCCAATAATTATAGGTCTCAAGGTAATATCATCGACTTTAATAACACCCTCTTTGACAATATTTTTAAAAGGGGCAGTGGCTATGAAGGAAGTGATCCTCATCCCGTTGAGGTTGTGCCACAAGACTGCCCGCTAGATGAAAGAAGGGCTCAGGGAGTCATCAATAAACATCAGTGCGAAATACAGATTAGTGAAGCACAGCGTGTGACAGAGTCCGATATGGTGGAGGCAGAATGCCAACAAACTCTACAGATCGTACAGACATCATTGGCTGAAAATCCTGATGAGGAGATTTGTATTCTCTATAAAGGATTGAAGCCATCACTTAGTCTTATGAGCAAGCTCATTTCAAATGAGATTGGACTTCGAGCACAGGTGAAAATTCCTTATCCACAGGACCCGATTCTCGCTCTTTTTTCGTGCATGGTGGAAGGAATACTCTTAAGTCAGCAACAAAAAGTTAACTTAGCTGCAACTCCCGTATCATTTTTTGTGCAAAACTTGCTTCATTACCTCGCGCTCAAAGTCGAGGTAGCGGAACTTAACGACAGGCTTGAGGTTTTCGAGGAAAATATTCACGCTCTTGGTTTAATCCCTGCTTTTGGTGATTTCGTTCATCAATGTGGTCTCGCTAACTCAAATCATGCCGGAAATATGGCCGAAATTGAGCGCATCTGCTCATTAGCAGCAGGAGACTTGGAGCAAGTTCTTACGCTCTTTGCTGACTTGTCGGCCAAGAAATACTCAATTGAATTCCAATCTCCAGGAAAGGGTAGAGTTGTTATTATGACGGCCCACGCCTCTAAAGGATTGCAATTTCCACATATCATATTAGGCGGTATTCACAATAACGGTCGAAAAGTCCCGGCCCGAGATATTGTTGGTAAGCTTCCGGGAAGCTTGAAGTGGCGCGCACATTTAGACCAGAAGAAGAAGTTTAAAACACCGCAGATGATAGTTGAGACATGCCTAGATAATTTAAAAGAGTTTGCTGAATCAAAGCGTCTTTTCTATGTGGCTTGTACCAGAGCAGAGCGACGAATAAGCTGGGTTGATCTTTGTGATAGCAATAAGAAAGATCTGAAGTATCACGGTGACAGCTGGATCAATGGAATAAGAACTTTTGAAGCCGACACTCAATCGATAAGCAAAAATAGCGAACTTTTTTCAACCATAAAGCTACAGTCGAGTAGGAGCGAGCAAGTCCTTGTAGATGAAAAAACAAGTATTGTGTCTGAAGCACATCTGCCTATGTTTCATCTTGATCCACTAGGGGTGACAGTTTTTTCGCGGGATAAGTCCACTGGCTTAGTCGCCTTTCCAGAACTCTCAGTAACAAAGTTTGCGACATTGGCCGAGTGTCCAAGAAAGTTTTACTTAAGACATATATGTAAACTCGAAGACGAAGTCTTTGATCGCAAGGCTGCGATGGAGAACACGGTCATTGAAGAAACTGATGAAATTTTTACGCCTAAGCTAAGTTCAAGTGCTGAACGAGGAACTCTTGTTCACGAAGCCATTGCTTACTCTGTGACTCATAAACAAGTGATCTCTTTGGCACTTCAAAAGCAGTTGGGCCCTAGCGAGCTAAGTGCGGTTGATTGGGCGAGTAAAATTGTTTTTTCTGAGTATTGTTCTCATCAAATCATTTCTGAGCAACCTATTAAATTTGATCTTTTTGGTCAGATGGTATCCGGCACTCCGGATCTTGTTCTTTTACCAGATAACGGTGATGAGTTCGTTATTGTGGACTTTAAGACAGGACGACCAGGTGCAGACAAAGAGTTACCGTACTGGTTTCAACTCAAGTGCTATGCTTTCGCGATAGCTTCCACACAGCCAGAGCGGAATTTAAAGCGAGTCAAAATAGAGCTTTGGTTTGTTGATACGCAAACGATTAAAACTGAGTCTTTTACTATAGATGAAATTACTCAATTTCTTGCCGGTCAATGGAGCAAGTTAGCTAGGCCATTTACCCCCGTTTTAGAGCATTGTGAAAAATGCACATTTGGAAAAATCTGCCACCCATAAGTGAGCACGGTTGCGCGCTTTTAGACGCATGGTAAAATTAAGTGTGTGATTTAAAAGGTTTTGTTGCGGGCATGAGGCCCGTGGACATCCTTCCATCGACTAAGCAGGATGCGCGTCATGGCCAGAATATTTTATCTATTATCGTGTCTACTTTTTACTACTCTATTCGTTGTTGTGCCTACGAAGGTTCAGGCTTCTGAAGGCGATACATACAACTTCTCTTGGCTAGACCCAGATAAAGAAGTTTATGTCTTACAAAATAGAAAGTTTAGAAAAAATGGTAGGGCCTATGCCAATGTTGGCGCAGGTATTACTACGAGTGGTGCATTCGTAAGTTCGAACAATATTCAAGGACGTGCCGGATACTTTTTCAAAGAAGAGTTAGGCTTTGAGTTTCTATACTCAATGAATAGCGGACAAGAAAATGCCACAGCAAAGTCTGTAAGAAATGAAGGTAGCAGTGGATCAGTTCCATTTAGACGTATTGTCGATAGTTATATGGGAGCGATGCTTATGTGGTCGCCTTTCTATTCTAAGATTAATACTTTCAATACAGTAGTCTATGTTGATTGGCTTTTTGGTCTAGGTTACGCAAGTCTTAAGGAAACCAATAATCGTGATGAGTTCGTCAACGGTGCTACAAGTGCGGTTCCAACACAGGAGTCTCACGGTGGACTAATGTGGCAAGCAGCCATGAAGTTTTACCTTAACGAGAGCTTCGATGTGCGCGTTAACTTGGCGACGGTTCACTACAAAGCACAAAAAGCTTCAGCAACTGAAAACGAAGAGGCATGGAATACGAACTATGATTTAGCGGTATCGCTGGGTTATAGCTTTTAGGAGTTGGTATGAGTTTTAAAACCGCATGCCTAATTCTGCTTGTATCATTTGCTTTCGAAGCAAAGGGTAATATGCAAGCAGCTTGGGATACCCTGGTTAAAGCCAGAGGTAATACACAAGCCTATCCTTATATTGTCCAGCAAATGGTATCCCATGGTCTATACTTCGCATCGATACCTTATATTAAGGAATATCTAGCGACGCAGACTAAAGTACAAGATGATAAAATAGACGATTTAATTGATGAAGTTGTGACTCGTGTTGGTGTTAGGCAATTTGAAGTGATGCCAACATCTTTTCTGAGTCGTTCAAACGCTCCAATGCTAAGGTATATCGTCGCTAAAAAAGCGTTTAGAAAAGGCAGTTACAACTCTGTTCAAAAAGCCTTGTCTCAAAAAATAAATGATACACATACTGTGAAACCTTACGCATTACATCTTGAGGCAGCCAGTTTAGCGCTCCAGGGTAAGAATGCTTCAGCGCTCGAGTCGTATAAAGAATGTGTCAAAATTTCGAACGCCCAATCAAGTAGAACAAAAGAAGTAAACAGGCTGCGCCAACTAGAAATTAATAGAGATAACTGCATCGTAGGCATTGCTCGTACCTTGTTTGCAGATAAAAAATTTGAAGCGGCCAACTTAGCTTATCTTGATCTCGATAAAAGGTCTCACGTTTGGCCGGAAATTCTGTTTGAAGAAGCTTGGAATAGTTTCTATATGGGAGACTACAACAGAACACTTGGTAAGTTAGTGACCTATAAAGCTCCTATTTTAGATTTTGCATTCAATCCAGAAAATGAAATTTTAAAGACGCTGACATACATGGAGTTATGTCTGTGGGGTGATGCGAACTCAACGGTGGAAGAATTCTATCAGACCTATGAGAAAGACACGGCATCGATTGTAAAAACGCTGAGGTCATACGGCAAAGACTATAAAAAGTTTTATATGCTTGCCAAGTCTTCACTTGAAAATGAGAGCACTGGAAATAAGCTCTTGGATCGCTTACTTGCAGGGCTAGCGCGTGACCCAGCCTATAGAGAACTCTATGATTCGTTTCAAGATGGTCGCAGCGAACTTGAAGCTGTTAATCAGTTAAGTAATGATCGCCAAAAACGAGTACTCATCGATAATCTAAAAGATTCAATGTTAACTCAGAGGAATCTAGTTGGGGCTTATGTGCGAACCAATCTCTTTAATAAACTTAGAGCCATAAGAAAGTCTTTTGAGGGCATGAGTTATATTCGCCTTGAGATTCTCTCGCGCAGAAAAGATGAACTTTATAGTACAGAGTCGAAATCAGCAGAACGTGGACGCGGTGATATTCAGTATCTCAAGCGCAATGAAAAACAATACTTTTGGACGTTTAATGGCGAGTTTTGGGCGGATGAGCTCGGAGATTACGTCTTTGCTCTAAGGTCGGAGTGTCGATAATGCATTTAATAAGATTGACCCTATTTGTACTTTTGGGTTTTCAGCTTGTGCTTGTCCCACAAGTCTTTTCGCAAGATACAGAGTCACGTCGATCTGAGTTAGTAAATATTATTGATCTTGAGCTCAAAGAGATCACGCGTCTCAATAGAACAACTGGCAATACCAAGCCAGAGTTACTGCTCAGAATGGCAGAGCTTTTGTTAGAGAAGGCTAGACTACTTAAAGATAAAGAAACTAAAGCCATTTTAGAGATGTCTCCTGAGCAACGACGTCGCACGAATATGAAGGCAGCATTTTCTCAAAGTAATAAATACTTTATTCAGGCTCAAAGAACCTGTCAGCTCATCGCTAAGAAATTTCCACGTTACAGAGGGCTTGGAGATGTTTATTACATCATGGCTTTTAACTACAAAGAATTTGGCGATGAAAAGAAAGCCGAAAGATACTTCGCTGTATCTCTTAAAAAAACTAAAAATGGTACGGCATCATATCGTCGTGCACAGCTTGCTTTGGCCGAAACTTACTATAATCAACAAAAATATAAACAAGCTATTCCACTTTATGAATCAGCTCTTAGGACTAAAGATAATCGTTGGTGGACAAAAGATTCTTTAAACCTTTCGTGGTCTTACTTTAGAATCAAAGACTACAACAAAGCTATTGGACTCATTCGCGAAGTCGGTCGACTGTCAGAGTCTAAAGACTACGTCGATATGTCACAAGAAGTTGAGAGGGATCTCGCATTCTTTTATACCGAAGCCGGAAGAACAAAAGAAGCAGTCGACTTTTATAAGAATAAAGGCGGTGACGTTGCGGCTAATCTTTTGAAAGTTGGGATGCAGCTGAAAAACCAAGGCAAGTTTACTATTGCTCAGGCCACACTCGAAGAGGCGCTAGCGAACTCCAGTAACGATACTCAAAAAATACGAGTCCAAGTTGAGCTTTTAAGTGTTTACGAGAAATTTGGTAATACCAATAAACACCTAGAAACTTGTCAAAGTCTTGCTACTTTCTATCAAGCTAAGAAACTTGAAAAGGAAGATACAGATAAGTTGCTCTATCATGTAAAGAGAATGGCTGCAGTTTTACAAAAGCAAGTAGCCTCTGGAAACTATTCAAGACAGAAAAAAACACAGTCTGAAAAAGCAAATGCAGCTGTATCATACTTCGCGCTCTCGGCCACTTTAGAACCAAATAAGGCTGCAAGACACCAATTTCACGCTGCCGAGACGATGTATGCCAACGAAGACTACGACGTTGCAGCACAAGCGTATGTTCAGGCCCTTAATCTTGCTCGTCAAAATGGTGATACCAAGTATGAAGACATGGCGATGGATGGGTTAGTTTCGACACTTGGTCGTCCAGGTGTGTCGGCCGCAGTCAAAGAAAAATACTTAGAATTCGCCTATATCGCCTCGATCAAAAAAGAACGAGATCCTAAGAAACGCTATACTCTATATCAACGACTTTTCACTCTCTATGCTGACAAGAAAGAGTTCGCTAGAGCTGAACAGGCCTTAGTCGCTTTTAGAAAAGAGTTTCCAAAGTCTATCGGTGTCCAAGAGGCGATGCTAGGAAAAGTGATTGATCACTATAGGTCTGTGAATGATAAAAATTCTGTATTCCAATGGGTGGGACGCATTAATAGTGGTGAATTCGTTGTCAGTAAACAGTATGCAGATAAGTTGAGATTAATTGTTCTCACGCTTCAGTTTGACTCAGTTGAAAAATACTCATCTAAAGGTGATAAGAAGCGCGCACTTCAAGGCTATGTTGAAATTTATCGCAACAAATTATCTCCAGTCGAATCGAGGAAGAATGCCGCCTACAATATTACAATCTTATTTCACGAGCTAGGTCATGCTGATATGACCAAGCGTTGGGCTCAAAATACTTTGGAGCTTTTTGATAGAAGTGATATGGAGAAATTCTCCCCAACGTTCTTGTCCATTGGAAATGACTTTCTGAATGCTCAAAGAATGGACGATGCTTTCATGATTTATAGTGAAGGGCTTCAAAAACTCTGTAACGGAAAAGACAAGAGTGAAAAAACTTATTTTAGAAATGCTCATATTGTTGCCCTTGCAAAAGGCGATATGAACTCAGCTAAGAATATTGTTTCAACTGGTTATCGTTGTAAAATTCCCGCCTCTGACCTTGAAACGGCACAGATGGATATCATTCGTGCTTATGCAGATGAAGGTCAATTAAACGATATGATGAGTGAGATTGGGCGAGTCTCTAAAGTTTCCAAACTCCAGGGCGAACTTATTCCTTTCTTAGAGATTTATAGAAAGGCAATTTCATCTAGTGGTCGTAGTACCGCTTCTCTAGAGAAACAAATGATTGGTTACTATATTAACGCAAAAAAACGTGGTTATTCACTGCCTGTTGATGCTCTCAATGCTGTGGCGATTATCAAGGCACAAGATTTGGAGAACTATAAATCAAGACTGGAAAGTATTGATCTCAAGTTTCCTGAAGATGTTTATAACAAATCACTGCAAAATAAGTTGGCCATGCTTGATAAGCTAACAGATATGTCAAAAGATGTAATGTCGGTTGGTTCAGGTGAGGGTATTGCCCGTGCCTATCGAGTCCTCGTTGAAGCCTATCTTCATGTCTCAAAAGCCGTTGCAGACTTTACTCCGGTAGGAAAGTCTCCAGAGTATGTTCAATCTTTTAGAGCAAGTATGGGGCAGGTTGCACTACCACTAAAAGCAAAATCAGATGAGCTAAGAAGTGAAGCACTAGCAAAAGCAAAGTCGGAGGATATTTTATCTTCTGATATTAACTTCCTCCAGACAATGGATCGCGTTGCTTCTGGTGTTGAGCACCATCCTTCAAGGCAAGGGGTTGTTATGGACCGTGGAGGTTCAAGATGAAAATAATATTCACAAGTCTTGTCTTAAGTATTCTCATTGTAGGTTGCTCGGGTTCGAGTAAGAAAGCCGATGTCGCTACTACAGCTCAAGATGATGTAATCTCACCTGAAATTCAACAAGAGTTTGGCTGGATCGAAAATTCTGATTTTGTTGAAGAACAAACAATGAATTACAATCCGAGTGAAGATAAGTTTGATGGCTCTTTAGGTTCATCAGACTCTTTATCGCAAGAATCAATTGCTCGTCTACCAGCACCGAAAATTGAAGATGCTATTGATTCCAATGATATCGTGACTAAACTGGCTGGACTTTGTCATGCCAGGAAGTTTACTGAAGCGTTTCAGGTTATTCAGAAGGTGCATCGTAAGTTTAGAAAGCATCCAGCATTTTGGAATCAAGTTGGCACTTGTCACTTGGGCAAGAGAGACTATCGTAGCGCTATTTTATTCTATAATAAGTCTCGCGAGCTCGATTCGAAGTATGCCCCACCGTTAAATAACCTAGGCGTCATTTACCAAACGCGCGGATCTGTCCAAAAAGCGTATTTAGCTTACAGAGAAGCCTCAAAACTCAATCCACTTTCGCTGACCCCAATCTTTAACCTGGCACAATTACAGCTTTTTGGAGGCCAAGTCGAAGATGCTCTGATTGCCTTTCAGGCTCTGGTAAAGCGTAATGATGATGATAATGATGCGCTTGCTGGATTTGCAACAGCGCTTCTTATCCGTGGTGATACTGAACAAGCCGTTCGCGTCTACGACAGACTATCAAGTGAGGCAAAGCAGAATCCTTCTTATGGAACTAATTATGCTTTGGCGCAAAAGCTTTCAGGTGATGAAAATGGCGCACGTTCTACCATTAGTAAAATTGCTTCAACACCTGATCAGAGTTTGATCGCCTACTACAACAAAGTGAAGAGCTTCGTATTTCAAGGGAGTAATCAATGAATCGAATAAGTGCACTTATCGTTATTATGTTGATGTTCTTTGCGGCAAGCTCCCATGCGCAAAGCTCAGGCGAGGCGAAGGTCCGCTATCAGTATAAGAAATACCAAAAGTTCGACTTTGAAGACATCGCCATCGAAGGTGATACTGGTAACCCCGGTGATCTTTCAATTGCCTCTCGCTATCAACGTAAATTTAAAAATAGATTACCGTATAGAGTTAATTTCAATCCAGAAATAGCTCGCGCAGTAGAACGTGTAAGGTAAAGACTTCGGTCGACAGGAGTTAAGCAGTGGAAACTGATAACAACATGACACAATCAATTCCTCTCTTTGAGTTGGCACCATCTGATGGTGGTAAGGCTAGAGCGTTAAATAAAAAACGAGTCTTAGTTGGTCGTTCTCAAACCTGTGACATTGTCATTAATCACCCTAGTGTTGCTGAAATTCACGCTGTTATTGAGCTCAATCAAACGACTGGCCGTCTTTATGATATGGACACTGAAACGGGTTCTAAGGTAAACGGACAAAAAATTATTGTAGAAAGTATTGACGCTGGAGCGAAGATCCAGCTCGGCGAAGTTGAGTTTACGCTACGAAACTACAAGAAAACTGATATTCTTCCGCCTCCGCTGGCAATGCTCAATGACGCACCAGTTCTCCCAAGCGTGCCTCCGGTGAAAAAGCTTCCAACGCAGGCGTTGCCTTCATCAGTTGCAACAAATGATGAAGTTTTTGTTCCTAGAGTCGAGTATCCATTAGCAGCTGACCCTAAGGCAGAATTTAGTGAATATATCTTTGAAGATGTAGAAATTCTTTATCCTATTTTTGATTACTCAACATCAAAGAATTTTTCGGTAGAAGTGATTATTTTACACTCGGGGAGAATTGTCTCAGTCGATTATCTGCCACAAAAAGACGGTCTCTATAATTTAGTTGGACGCGCAAAGGCTTCAAACTCTAAAGAAGTTGAGTTTGCTTATCTTGGACTTAAAGAGCGTGTGCCGTTTGTTGAGATTAAAGGAACTGATGTTCAGGTCTACCCACTGACTGGGTACAAAATGAAGCATATCGGCTCCGAGGGCAGTACTTCTGCAGCTTCTGTTGATTTGGGACATGACCATATTTTAAACTTCACGCAAGGTGATTTGCAGATCTTTGTCCGTGGAACAGACGCTCCTCCTCGGGTTAAGGCCGCTCCGATTTTACGCCGCGACCCTGGTTTTAAACGTTATCTACTCTTGATGCTACTTCTTGTTACCAGCTTTTTGGTTGGTATCAATACTTTTGAAGTTGATGAAGAACTGGAAAAGGAAAAAGCTCCAGAGCGTCTAGCAACAATTCTTTATAGAAAAAAACTCGCTGTCACTCCTAAAAAGACAATCGATAATACTCCTGAAAAACCTAAAGAAGTCGTTCAGCAGGCGCCAAAAACTAATCCAACGGAGAAAAAAGAGATTCAGCCAAAAGAAACTAAATCAGCTGACAAAACTCCGAGTAATCCAGGTGAAAAGTCAGCGACTAAAACTGGTTTAGTTAAAAAAGCGACACCAAATAAAGGTCCAAATAAGCCGGCCGATCGTGTGGCACCAAAAACGACGGGCAAGTCGACGCAAGCCTCACCGGCCAAATCGACATCAGCGAAAAAAGCAGCTTCAACCAAAAGCAAAGGTGCTGTTGACGCCTATAAGTCTTTTGATTTCAAAGGAAGTATGAGCTCGCTTTTAGCTAAGGGCGGAAGTCTTAAGGCTGCCTCAGAGGTAAGCGATACTGATGTGAGTTTAGATGGCCCATCGATTTCAGGTTCTTCAGATGGGGCGACCCTTCAAAAAGCTGAAGTTAGCAAAAACGTTGGCAGTCTCTCAGGCTCAGCTTCAGGCAAACTCGACTCGACTAAAGGAACTCAAGGTTTATCTGATAAGAGAAATATTTATACTGCGGGTCTTCCTTATAAAACGGTGATTCTCGGCGGGATGGATCCCAATACAATTCGCCAAATCCTCATGGATAATGTGCCACTGTTTAGACAATGTTATCAGACGGCACTTGATCGTTCTCAATCAGCCTTTGATGGCGTTGTTAGGCTAAACTTTGTAATCGGAGCTTCAGGTCACGTGACCCGTGCTGGTGTCGATTCTTATAGCAACCTTACTCCGAAGGTTAGGAATTGTGTCGTTAATGTTCTTAAAGGGATCAAGTTCCCTGAGCCACTTGGCGGTGGGGTTGTAGAGGTTAATCAACCATTTAACTTCTATCCAAAAGTCCAATAGCCAACTATACGCCACGATATTTTGGCTTATCCAGCTCTCTAAGTAGCTGATTGCTGGAAAAGATCAAATTTAGTTTAGAATGACTCCTGAACACGATTTTAGGAGTTTTGTATGCCCGAGCAGGGAATAGCCATTTTTTCACCTTTTAAAGTCGCGCTTGTTTTAGCCTTTACCTTTCTAGCTTGGGGCGATCTGGTCCATGGCGACCAAACGGCGCTGATGGTTGAGACTTTAATCATCGGTCTCTATCTGAATGATTTGTATCTCAAACGCGACAAAATTATGCATGCAAGAAGACTCAGTTTTAGCGAGTTTTTACAGACACTTCACCGCGACTGGAAGCAGTTTAGTCTAAAGAAATGGCTTCATTCATTTTTTGATACATCGACAAAAGAATCGAGAGGTCGATTGCTGATTAATCTTTTCTTTTTAGCAATAATTTTCGCGCCATCAATTATGAATCTGCTTCTCCTAACAGAAGTCGAGCAAGAGGCGGTCTTGATTGCTGGTTTTGTGCTTTGGTCGATTTGGTTTATTGTTTCAAACATCAAGGCGTTTATTCGCACCAAGCAGTTTGGGCGCTTAGTGTTTTCAAATCTTGGAGTTTATTTCTTGATCTGCTCGTTACTTCTCGTTCTTTAAGGCTATTGCTCAAGACCCATCACGACGAACTTATATTCTTTGAAGCCTGCTTCAGCACAGGTGTAGAGAAGCTTTTTAACAAAGCTATATTTAACCGTTTTATCCACGACAAGATTCACGATACCACCAAAGTCTTGCGCTTGTGGAGAGCTCTTTGCTGAGCGTTTAATCAGCTCTTTTCGCTTAACAAGTTCATTAAAGAGGGGAATAAGGCGGCGACCGCCTTGGTCCATTTGTGAGCGAATATCGCCATCCATATTAAGTACTTCTTTGTCCTCTACCCAAATATTAGTTGGGGAGACCTGAACGACAATTCCTTCATTACTTGGCGTGGCCGAACTTGATACTGGAAGTTCAACATCTTTTGGAACTGTGAGGATGATCCCAGTTGAATTCGTGCTTTGAAGTAGAAAAACGAGCATGATAACCAGAATATCGAGTAGAGAAGTGATATCAAGGTCAAAGACTTGTGACTTGCGCTTTCGACCACGATTACGAATTGAACGTGAACTTCTCATAAATCCTCTTAACTCTGGATATTTCCAAAAATGATCTTAGGAATTAAAGCCTTAAGCCTCATTTCGACGCCGTCCTTATCTTTCGCAAATAGGGCAGGGTCCGTATTTCGAAGCTCTCTGGTTGCGTCCATGATCTTAACAATTTCTTCGTATGTTAAGTCGACGATAGGCTCAAATATAGCTGTCTCTTCTTTGAGGTTACGATTTTTAAGATCAATTAAAGTGCTGTGTAGCTTTTCAAGATCATAAAAACCATCGGCCGCTTTACCAATTCTAGTATAGGTTCTAGCAGGAACCCCCGTTTGAATTTCAATATAACTCGCACTAATTTTTAAAGTAAGTGCGAGTGGCTTTTGATTCGGAGGTGGTTCTGCATCACTAATGATTGGAACATCAGAAGGGATTTCATAAATTTTAACGAAGTTGGCCGACATTAAAAGAAAGAAGATGAAAATGAAGACCGCATCCAAAATAGGGATGAGGTTTGGCTTAACAAAATCTTTCTTAGCCTTTCTTCGGCTGGGAGCCCTATACACCATCGACTCCTTATTCGCCCATTTCCTTCTTAGTCGTCAGCATATCCATAAGTTTTACTGAAAACTCATCGATCTCGTTAACGATCTTTTCAGACTTAGTACTTAAGAAAGTATGGACCATCATAATAGAGATAGCAGCACACAGACCAAGGAAGGTTGTGTTCATTGCTGTCGCAATACCTGAAGCCAGAAGCTCTGCTTTTTGAGCGGGATCGGCAGCGGCAACTGCAGCAAACGATTGAATCAGACCTTGAATGGTACCTAGTAGACCAAACAATGTTGAGATGTTTGCAATCAATTGTAGATAATTAAGTCTAAGTTCAACCTTAGGAATAACTTCTAGAGCAGTGGCATCAATGGCATTTTGAATTGATGCTGGAGTGGTATTTGCTCGCTTAAGTCCTGACTTCAAAACTTTTGGAAGAGCAGCAACTGATCCTGAGCAAACTCGAATCGCTCCTTGAATATCATTGGATAGAACATAGCGCTGAAGCTCATTCATAAACGATGCACCATCGACATCTAGCTTAAATGATAAACGCATGAATCGCTCGATTGCGATGGCGATACCAATGGCCCAAATAAAGACGATGATCCACATGAAGACTCCGCCTTGTTGGAAAAACATGGCGATCGCGTTGAGTGGGCTGAGGACTGGTGTGGCTTCCATGCCAATTGCTCCTGTTACAATTTCAAATAATTATATAATTATGTTAACCGAAAAATAGATTTAAAGGGGTGAAAATACGTAGATCGGAAAGTCTTTCCCGTGCGAATCGCTCTAGTAATTAGCTGGAAAGAGTGATCGCTCAATGCCTTCAATGAACATATGAATCATTTTTATGTGCATTTCTTGGATGCGGTCACTCACGTCACTTTCAATGACAAAAGGGAAGTCGACCATTCCGGCAAGTCTCCCGCCACCTTTTCCGAGCAGACCTATGGTCTTCATCTGTTTATCTTTGGCCGCTAAAACAGCTTCGATAATATTTGGCGAATTACCGCTGGTTGAAATCGCAAGAAGGACATCATTTTTTTTGCCCCAGCCTTCAACCGCACGAGAAAAAACTTTATCGTATCCAAAATCATTAGCGACACAAGTAAGATGGCTTGGATCTGAGATCGCTAGCGCTGGTAGGGCGGCACGATCCTTTCTAAAACGACCTGTGAGCTCTTCAGCAAAGTGCATGGCATCGCACATTGAGCCACCATTGCCGCAACTTAAAACTTTGCCTTCATGACGGAAACTAAAAACCATCGCATCAATGGCCGCTTGCATAGTTTCAAGGTTTTTTTTATTTTCGATGAAAGTGTTTAGAACTCTTTCAGCTTCTTTGAAATTTGCTAGCAATTGTCTTGTTTCCATAACTCATCCTGCATAAAAAAAGGGGATCAATGATCCCCTCTATTGTCGAACGCATTTGATAGAATCTCAAGCGCCTGCTAGTTCTTCTAATGTTTTTTTGATTTCTTCTTTTGGTTGAACTCCAACAAGAGTCTTAGCAGCTTGGCCACCTTTAAAGAAAATCATCGTTGGAATGCCGCGAATACCGTATTGTTGAGCAAGCTCACCATTTTCATCAACATTTACTTTAACGATCTGAGCTTTCTCGCCCAATTCATTAGCAACTTCATCAAGAACTGGTCCTAATGTACGACATGGTCCACACCACTCGGCCCAAAAGTCTACCAGTACTGGCTTATCTGATTTAAGTACTGTTTGATCGAAGTTTGCTATGTCTGCTTTGCCCACGTTAGCCATGGTGTCCTCCACTAATTACACTTTGTGTGAATTCTAATATTTACCTGTTCGAAGCGAGTCCGTCCAGTTCAACTATAAGTGATGTTTCGCGCTGCATTTATTACGTCTTGAAACTTTTTTGCCTTATATATTAAAAGAAATCAATAAGATAAGATCATTTCATGATGAGAAAATACATTCTCAAGCGACCCCTCAAGGTTGCAAGGCTCACTCGTATCTTGGCCAAGTCTATCGACTTGTTCATCGTCCTATTATTATCCTTCTTCTTTTACCCGTTAGGAATTTTATTGAGTGTCACCTATATAGGTATCGCCGACTCGCTTCAAAACGGTCAAAGTGTTGGTAAGAAGTTTATGGGTTTTGCCGTTATATCCCTTGAGGATGGCAAGCCTTGTAGTATGAAGCAGTCATTTATTAGGAATCTTCCAATTATCATCCCGCTAATCTTGGCCATTATTCCGTTTTGGGGCTGGATATTTTCTTTGGTATTAGGACTTCCTTTGATTCTCATGGAAATTTATCTCCTCTATAAGCTCGACTCAGGCCACAGGCTTGGTGACGTCATGGCCGATACTTCTGTCATGGCCAATGATGGCTCTGCTGAGGCTATCAAGCGCCGAAAAACCAGTTGGTTTAGCGAAAGCAGCACGCTCGCTCGCTGAACGCACCTGTCCTTACCTGTTAAGCCCTATAATGTTAAAAATGAGCTCTTAAGTTAGGAGCTTTTTTTATGTCTAAACGCCTCATCATTGTCGATGTATCAAACTTTATTTTTCGTGCATTTTTCGCTGTTCGCGGTATGAACGCACCCGATGGAACACCTACGAATGCTGTTCATGGCGTTTTAATGATGATGAGAAAG
>PBCC01000015.1 GCA_002716825.1 Halobacteriovorax sp.
AACAGAGTCTAGTTTTTGATGAAGAGGCTTCGATTAAAGATGAGCTTCGAAAACTTGGTGCCCAGTACTTAGAAAAGTTTGGAATCAAATTCTTGATCTCTGCTAAAGGCAAAAATGGCAAAGAGATGCTTCAGGCACTTAAAACGCGCTTGGGTAACACTATGGAGCAGGAACTGCAAAATGCAAGGCTTGCCCTTTGGGAAATTACCGAGAAACGCTTTAATACTCGCGATCAAATCGCTTCGCTTCAACAAAAGTACAAAATTAAAGACTTCCAATTAAGTCTAAGCTCCGCTCCATTTCAAAATCAAACTCTAAACTATGGTCAAGTGAGTTCAAATACTTATTTTGAAGTGGCTTCTCTTAGTAAAAGTGTCGCCAGCGCCTTCTCTATCGAATTTCTTCGGGCAAAAGGCATTGATCTTGATGCTCGAGTAAATGATGTTCTAGCTACGACGAGTTCGCCATTTAGACTTAAGGGTGAGTGGGGCGATCAGGTCACTATCGAAAATTTGATGAGCCATGACGCTCTCAATATGCATTACGTGAATGGTGTCCCTTGTGATCACGACATGCCCAATGTCCTAGAGCTACTTAATGGCCATGAAAAGTATGGCTACCCTGCTATTGAGGTGATTAATCCTCCCGGTACTGTGTTTAAATACTCAGGCGGTGGCTTTTTAGTACTTGAGCATCTGATTGAAACTCTTAGCGGTGAGTCTATCGCTTCTTTAACCGCCCCATTTCTAAAGCAACTAGGAATGGAGCATTTTACATTCGAACAAAAAGAAATAGCAGGTAAGGATTATGCCCATGCGATCAACGAGCAAGGTAAGAGCTTTAGCGCTGATAGATTGATGTTCCCAGCTTTTGCTGCCGGGGCCATGGCAAATGCACCAGCGATGCACCAGTTTCTCCATCATCTGTCTCAGGCTTATCACGATCTCAATGGCTCAGGCCCTATTTCCCACGATACAGCTGTCTCTATGCTTTATGGTAGAGACCTTGGCTCTCGCGAATTTATGGGCTGTGATATGGGAATAGGCATCTTTACCATTGAGGCCGGCGAGAATCGCTTTATGCTTCATCAAGGTGCCAACGATGGATTCAGATCATTATTCTTGCACTGCTTTAAGGGACCTGATCTTGGAAAGGGGATCGTCGCCTTTAGTAATGGCGAGTTGAATGCTGTCGGTTTGATCAGTGAAATTACCCAACTGGCTCTGAAAGCACTCAATGTTTGTGGCATCGATTTTTCGAAATTCAAATCAAGCTTTACTAATCAAGGAATCAAGCAAGAAGAGGTTGTTAATACCGGTTATAAGTCGCTTGTTTTTGATGCTTTTGTGCGAGATATGCCTCTTCCAATTGAGAAAATTGGTGCAAGGTCTAGCTACTCGGATCAAAACCTTGTGGTTGGCAGTAAAATTTTAAAAGTTACCAATGATCGATTTGCTCGCGCTGAAAATCTCATTTCTCCCTTTGATCCAGTCTTTGATCCAACGCTTTTTGAGCGCCAGGGAAAAGTAATGGATAGTTGGGAGTCAGCTAGGCATAATCAAAAAGAATTTGAAGAAATGATTATCGAGCTTCCAAAGAAGTGTCGACCTATAGTGGCAAGGCTTTGTACTAAATACCATACTGGAAATCACGTTCCCTGTGTGTCTCTCGAGGGGAGATGTGACGGTGAGTGGTTTGAACTATTAAAGCCAACGGACCTCTGTGGTCACTCGGTTAAGTATGTGGAGCTTTCTGGCCAAGAGATAAAACAAGTCCGAATTAAGGTTCATCCCGATGGTGGATTCACTCGCCTTGGATTATTTGAACAGCCGTTAGAAAGCCAAGTGAGTGGTAAGTATCAAGACGCGGTACCCGCGACAAAAAAACCTTTAATTCTTCCTGTTCGAAAATTAAAGCCGTCTAAAAACCTGGCGGTTGGAGGGAAGATATTAAAAGTTGGCGATGAGCACTATTCACCGGCCAGCACGGCGTTGTCTCCTTATCCGCCGCTTCATATGTTTGATGGACTAGAGAACTCGAGATCGAGAGTCAAAGGACATTTTGAGGAAGTGGTTATTGGTTTAAGAAAAAAAGCTGTGGTTAAAACCATCGAGTTAGACTTTACACATTTTGTGAATAATAACCCGATGTTTGTGGCCATCTCCATGAATGGAAAAGAAGTTGTCCCTAAAACTTTTGTTAAATCATTTGCTGCCAATACCAAGCGATTTTGTATTGAACCAATTGAAACTGATCAACTGGCCATTACAATTTATCCTGATGGCGGTATCAATAGAATTAGGGTTTATGAATAGCGATCAAAAAATCGTCGATAAGGCCGTGAAGCTATCGTTGGTTGAACTCGTTATTGGCTCAACCATTCATGCTCTACACCTTCCTATGGGTGGGCAGTTGCTCTCGCTCAATCAAGGTTTTATGCTCACACGTTTTCTTCGTGATAGTCGAGGCCGTATTGCTGCGGCGAAGATGGTGATGGAAGTTTCAAGTGTTGCAAGTCTGATGAAGTCTTTAGCACCGGTTGGTAAAAAGCTTGGACCAATGATTAGTATTTCCATGCAGGGATTTTTATACATGCTTGGCATTTTGGCTTTTGGGAGAAGTCTTCTCGGTCAAATGCTTGGGATGATTCTTTTAAGTTCATGGGCTTTTGTTCAACCTTTTATTACATATTACATTATTTACGGCCACGATCTGGCTAAAGCGGTTGATTATTTCGTCAGTAAGAATGCTGCCTTCATTGATATCATCGCTTATGTTGTTCTATTGAAATGTATTGTCGCGGCTCTCATTCCTGTTGTTATCCGTTTCATCTCGGAAGAGAAAATTCAAAAAATTGAAGAAAAAATTGAAACGATGTCTGTACCTAAAAAGCGAAGTAAAGCTTCTCATTCACCGTTTAAAGGTGCGCTCTTAGAGCTTTGTCGTCCTATGTTTCTTTTATCTGTAGGATTAATGGTCACATTTTTCTTGGTGACAGGTGACTCGGCGATTGAAATTCTTTGGAAGGTTATGCGAGCCTTCGCTGTGGCCTTTGCTATCTTTTATCTGGCTCGCAATCCATTTATTCATAGGCAGCTTTCGAAAATGGCCAGAAAAAATCAAGTTGTGGCAAGGTTGTATCAACTCTCAGTTGATGCTTCAAAGCGAATCGCGAACCTGCAATAATTCAGCCGCAATACTAATTGAAATCTCAAACGGATGATTTGTCCCAAGTGGCAAGCCAATGGGAACTCGTAGTCTATCAATAAAAGCTTGGTCGATACCCATTTCTTTAAGCTCGCGCTTGATCGTTATGCCTTTAGTTTTACTACCAATGACGCCAACGTAAGGACAATTTGCAGCGTGCTTAGCAATCTCGGCTAAAATGGGAGTGTCCTTAGCATGACCTTGGGTCATACAAATAAAATAGCTATTCGGATCTAGTTCTTTTACCAGATCCTTTGGACTGGGGTGAACAAGCCCTTTAATTGATAATTTATCGACCCATTCAGCGCGATCATCAATACAAGTGATCTGACACGATAATCGCTCGAGGGTTCTAGTTAGTGCCTGGGCCACATGCCCGGCGCCAAAGATAACGATGGGCCAGTGAGTGGCTGGGAAGTATTCAAATAGAAAAGTAACTTCTCCTCCACAGGTCATTCCAATGTCTTTTTGCAAATTCCATTTCACGTGGATGGGATCTATCTTTTGAGTTTTGCTAATAATCTCAAGCGAGTCGGCAATAACCCTTGCTTCAACTTTTCCACCGCCGACAGTTCCAAAGGCGAGCCCATCTTTAGTGATGATGGCCTTGGCGCCGGGATCTTGAGGTGCACCACCGCGCACACTGATGAGTGTCGCAATAACAAAAGACTCTGCACTGTCTTCTAATTCTTTTGTCGTTTGCCAAAAGCTCATGGCGTACTCCATTTAGAAAAAGCTTGTGGTGCCATAGCACGAAGAACATTTTCACTCGTGGCTGGAATTCGAACTTCGGGATACGAGTCTTTGTAAGTTGGAAGATAAGTTAAGGCATTATTGATGGCCGTCCATGTACTAATGGCCAGGAGTAACGGTGGTTCACCAACGGCCTTAGTGCCTCGTACATTGGCATAGTTCTCATCATTTTCGAGAAGCTCAATATTAAAGACTCTTGGAGTATCTTGAATATTGGGAATCTTATACGTGCTTGGCGCGTGGGAGAGCAGATAGCCTTGATCGTTATAGACTAAGTTTTCTGTCGTAACCCAACCCATGCCTTGAATAAAGGCTCCTGAAACTTGTCCTACATCCAAATCCAAATTCACAGGGCGACCAAGATCCATCAAAATATCGACTTGATCGACTTTAACCTCACCGGTATCGCGATTAAGTGTCACTTCGCTGCAAGCGACTCCTTGAGTGAAATATAAGAAAGCATTTCCTGAGCCTTCAAGTTTATTAAACTCGATGCCTGGAATAGAGTAGTGGGCGTAATCAGACAGTGAGACGCGGGAGAGATAAGCTTCGCGAATAAGATCCGGAAAGTTGATGGATCTTCCTTTGCAAGTGACCACACCGTCTTTAAATTCAACGCCAAAATAAGTGGCCTTGCCACTTTTCCAATCAGCACCTTCATTGGGGTCGTTGCTATCTAGGTTTCTGGTCTTGATGGCAATTTCAGCCTCTGTGCCAAGACCAGCAGTCTTACTAGGCCAGCGCGCTTCAGGTAACTCGAGTAAAAGTGATGCAAACTCGCTAAGGCGATGTTTAATTTTTCTTACGGCGAGCAAGGCGGCAGCGCCATTGAGATCAGTTCCCGATGAGGCAGCAGTTGGTGAGGTGTTGGCATTTTTATCAGTTCTTGTGGGCATAACGCGGGCGTGTGATCTTTCCAGCCCCATTTCACTGGTGACCATGGCGCAAATTCGTGCGTTCACCCCTTGGCCCATTTCGGTAGCACCGGTGGCGATCTGAAGGGTGCTATCAAGATGAATGATCACCATAGCGTTTGCTTGGTTTAGAAAGCGAGTGGTAAATGAAATCCCAAATTTTACCGGTGTGATGCTCAGACCTTTTACAAACTCGTCGGACTCTTGATTAAACTTTGTAATTTCGCTTCTGCGCTTTTTGTAATGGCAGTCTTTTTCAATCTTTTCGAAAAGTTTTGGCAAACAATTATTTTTAACGATTTGATTATAGTGAGTAATATTGCGTCCATCTTCGTCGCGGTAGACATTTTTATTTCTAACCTCGAGCGGATCAAGTCCAAGATGATGAGCAATCTTTTCAATAATGATTTCCGCTGTGGCTACACCTTTAGGTCCACCAAAACCTCTAAACGCTGTGTGGGGATGGTGATTGGTTTTACAAACCTGACCGGCCACCTTCATATTTGGAATGAAGTAGGCATTATCACTGTGGAGCATGGCACGCTCCATAATCGAAGTGGAGAGATCGGCATAGGCGCCGCCATCCGAGAATAACTCGACTTCTAGCCCATCAATAACACCATCATCATCAAAAGCGACTTTATAGAGATTTTGAAACGGGTTTCGTTTACCCGTCATGACCATATCGTCATCTTTGGTCAGGCACAGCCTTACCGGTCGATTAAGTTTTATGGCGCCTAATGCGGCCATGGCAGCAATGGGTGCAGCTTGTGATTCTTTACCGCCAAAACCACCACCCATACGTTTAACTTGTACTACGACATCTTTGGCATCAAGCCCTAGGCAGTGGGCAACAACATGTTGAGTTTCAGTAGGGTGTTGAGAAGAGCTATGTACTTCGACTTGACCATCTTCTAATGGATAAGCAATCGCCACTTGGCTTTCCAGATAAAAATGATCATGACCTTGAATGACTACTTCACCTGATAAAGTATGCTTTGCCTTGGCAAAGGCCGACTTGATATCACCGCGTTCAATAAAACGTTTGTCGGCGATATAAGAGTTATGTTTTTTTGCATCATTAATACTTAAAACGGCCGGCAGGTCTTGGTAGTTCACTTTTACTTTTTGTTTGGCGTACTGAGCTGCAACCGTTGTCTTGGCCACCACCAATGCAACCGCTTCACCGGCGTATTGAACCACGTCTTTTGCTATAAGCGGCTGGTCTTTAAAGATTGTGCCCCAAACGTTGTGGTGAACATCAGCCGCAGTATAGACGGCGACAACATCTTCATCTTTTAGTGCTTCTGAATAATCTAGTGTGAACTTGGCGTGAGCATGTGTTGAATAAACCACGTCCATAAAAAGTTCGCCGCGCATAATTGGGCGATCGTCAACGAACTCGCTAGTTCCTGCAACGTGGGTATGGGCGCTATCGTGTGAGTTTTTACTCATGCCAACACCTCTTGTTTGAAAAAACGCATAAGATAATTCTCAACCAAGACTCTACGATAGGCACTTGAAGCGCGCAGATCCGAAAGGGGCGTAAACTCTTGGTGCACGTCATGACAGATTTTCTCAAAAAGCTTTTGATCAATTTTTTGACCGCGAAGAGTATCTTCGGTTTTCTTTAGGCGTAGGGGAGTGGCAGCGATGCCACCAGCAGCGATACGGATCTCTTTGACCACTTCTTTTTGATCGTCCTGCCAATCTACTTGAATCACCATATTCATGGCCGAGATATCTAGGTCTTTTCTATTACTATTTTTGAAAGCTTTAAAACTGCTGTTTTTACCTGGAAGATCAAACTCAAGCCCGGTGATGATCTCGTCACTGGCCCTCGCTGTTTTTCTATAGTCTAAGAAAAATTCACTCATAGGCAGACTACGTTTGCCATTTTTACCGTGTAAAAGAACATTTGCTCCAAGGGCCAAGAAAATGGGAGGAGTATCTCCAATAGGCGAGGCGTTGGCGATATTGCCGACAATCGTGGCGATATTCTTAATCTGCGGCGAAGCGAAGATATCGAGATAGTTTGCGATATCTGGAACTTTATCTTTAATAAAATGCCTAAACTCCGTCATGGTGACTCGCGCGCCAAGACGAACTTTGTCTGTGCTCGAAATTTGATAGAGTTCATCTACAAGGTGCAGGCTCAACAGTTTTGTTAAATGAATTTTTCTTTTATTGTGAACAACACCCAAGTCAGTTGAAGAGGCAATAATACGAGTGTCTGGGTTTTTATCTAAGTACGCCACCGCTTCGGCCATGGTCTTTGGAGCAAAGAAAGAAAACTTTGGCGTTTCAACTAAAACTGATTTTGCATAGGCCTCTTTGAGCGCATTCTCTTGTTCTTTGTCGTAGTAACGATCTTTTAATGTCTTTTCAATTTTAAGATCAACTTTTGTCGCGGCATCAATGATGGCCTGATAACCAGTACAGCGACAAAGATTTCCAGTTAGGCAGTTCTTGGCTTCTTTGTCGGAGATATTTTTTTGTTTCTTTGATAATTTTTCTTCGACTAAACCAGTGAGTGCCATGACAAAACCTGGTGTGCAAAAACCACATTGGCTACCATGACTATCCACCATAGAGCGTTGAGCCTCATGTAGTCTGTCGCCATCTTTTAACGACTCCACTGTTAACAGGCTGCTGGCGTCAAGTGTCGCAACCGGCGTAATACATGAATTGATGGCAATATAATTATCAGCATCTGTGCCAGACACGTGCGGAAAATAGCGAAGCACGCTACAAGCGCCACAATCACCTTCGGCGCAAACAACTTTAGTGCCAGTCAGGGCTTGATCGTAGCGAAGATAATCGGCCAGCATCATACCGGCCTGTTCGCCAGCGACGTTGTGACGTTTTCCATTGAGGTAAAAGACAATTTGATTACGCACAGCGCAGCCTTAGATTAAGATTAAATAGTTCGATTATTATCTGACGTTGTAGCTAGCTTATCAAGCCTAGCCTTGTATGAGAACGAGACCTTTTAGGTAATCTCCCTCTGGGAAACCAGAAAGGCGAGGACATTCATTACCAAGACTTAGACGTTTCTCGACTGAGAAACCGGGAGCTAACTTCAAAATGCGCTCTTCAAACTGAGATCTCGAAACACTATGCGTATTTAGGAAAACGATAAGACGTCCACCGGGATTGAGACGCTTAAGCATGGCCGGCATCATTTTATCGTAGGCGTCGAGGGCGCGTGAAACTTTCTTGCCATCGCTGCTGGCGGTTGGTGGATCGCAAAGGATGACATCAAAGGTCTTTTCCATTTTTGCCAAGGAATCTTCGGCGCTCATCTCAATTGATTCATGCTTGCTTTGATCGAGATCAGGATTTAGTCCTAGATTGTGATTGAGCCAATCAAGGTATCTAGCGGACAGATCAACCGAGCTGACTTGAGTCGCACCATTTTTTAAAGCGAAGAGTGAATAGGCACCGGTGTAGCAAAACAGATTCAAGAAACTCTTGCCGTAGAAATACTCTTTTAAGCTGGCGCGAATTTCAGACATATCGGTATAGATGCCGCAGTCATAATGGGTGTGCAAACGAATGCCGTAATTCACGCCAAACTCGGTAATAGTCGTTTGATTTTTTCCACCGTGAACGCGAAGGTTTTTAGCACGTTGAAGATTTCTAAACTGAATGGCAAGGCCGGTGAACTTTTTGTCTGGAAAGACTTCTTTTAAAAGCTTTGGAATGTCTCTTTCGAGAAGAGTCATTTCGGTTTCCCAAAATGCACTATAAAACTGCACGTACACAAGATCGTTGAGGGCCGTAATCATAAGCCCCGGCAGACGGTCTCCCTCAGCAAAAGCCAAGATAACGTTATTGCGGTCTTTGAAAGAACCTAAGATGGCACGTCTTTCAAAAGCTTCTCTAAGACGAGTTTTTACGTCGAAGCGAAAGTTTGGCAGGTCTGTTTTAAGGGGTGGAATAAAGCTCCAAGCACGGGCCTTAATCTGGGGATGTTTTGGATCAGTGATCAACACGACTTGCGCCGCCTTCTTGTCTCCACCTTGAATCAGGCTGGGTTCCTTAGGGAATTTTTGAGTAAACTCATCAGCGGTCGCCCAAGGATGACCTTTTTTGAAATACTTTAAAGTTGCGGGATGGAGCTCGAACCAGTTCAGGCTAAAAGCTCCGATTCAAGTTGGTGCAGCTGCTCGGTTGCGTCTTCTAAAATAACCACAAGTTGATTTGTAAGTTTAAAAGGATCGTCGAGAACGAGGATTCCAAGTGACTTGAGTTCTTCTTGGATTTCTTGGCTTATTGGTTGATACGGGTCAAGTTCACCGGCCAGTTCATTTAAACGCTCTACCTTGGACTTGAGCATTTCAAGCTGCAGCTTTTTGTCTGAAAGCGTAACGCCAAAGCCAGGAGTATTAAAATTGTCAGGGATGAGATTGCTGTGTTCTACCATAGTGCTTTAATGCCTCTTCCGTCACGATGTGGCAATAAACTTGATGAAAAGAGGTATGCTTTGCCGCATAAAGTATTTGTAATTATAAGAAAGAGAATCTTTTAATATGCAATTTACGACAAGTTTGAAGACTTTTTATCTCGCAATTAACGAGTCATGCCAAATCTCAAAAACCTCTATTTAAATCTAGTTCTTGTCTAAGATAGCGTTGTCGCGACTCGTTTGACACGAACTCTGGAACACCTATGCTTAATGAGTAACTTTCTTAGCAAAATAAGTGAGAACTCATGAAATTTATGAAATTCGTTTTGGCCGCAAGCCTTGTATCATTTAATGTTCAGGCTTTTGAATCTTCGGATAAATTGCTTTTAACCGGGGGAGTTAATCAACTCGAAGGCTCGGCCGGTGGTGGGCTAACTCCGTGGGCGCTTATCGGTGGCTATGGTACGCAAGAGCAGATCGGCGCTAATGCTTTTTATACTAATGTTGCCATCTCTGATTATAACTTAGTCTCGACCGGAGCACTGGTTGGTATCCACGATAGAGTTGAGCTTTCTTATGCCCATCAAAGTTTCGATACAAAAGATGTTGGGACGGCCTTAGGTCTTGGTTATGGCTTTAAGCTAAAGCAGAGTATTTTTGGCATCAAAGTAAAATTGATAGGTGACGCCGTTTTAGACCAAGACTCATGGCTGCCACAAATTGCTTTCGGTATTCAGTATAAAAAGCACGAGCAGGGTAAAATTGTAAGATCGGTTGGTGCCAAAGATGACAAAAGTTTTGATTTCTATTTGGCCGGAACAAAAATCTTTTTAGCCCAAAGTATTCTGGCCAATGTCACTCTTCGCGCCACCGAAGCAAATCAGCTTGGGATCTTAGGCTATGGCGGAGATCGCATCAATCACCACCAACTTATGATTGAAGGCTCAGTGGCTTATTTACTGACAAGAAAAATTGCAGTGGGTGTCGAATACCGTACGAAACCAAATAATCTCAACGTCGCAAGCGAGGACGCTTGGTTCGATGCTTTTGTTGCCTGGGCCCCTATGAAAAATGTCTCAGCAACACTGGCTTATGCCTACCTTGGAAATATAGTGCTTAACCAAGATCAAAGTTCTCTCTACACATCAATCCAGCTTGGATTTTAAGGAATACATATGAAAATTCTCATCGCATTTTTTGTTTTATTTGCATCAAATATTTTCGCGAACGACCTCTCTACTTATAAGGCACTTGGAGAGGAAGTGGGACTAACGAAGGTGGTAGATGACCTTATGGTCAATCTCCTCAAAGACGAAAGAACCAAGAGATTTTTTGAAAAAGCGGATCAAAAGAGAATTAAAGAGAAATTAGTTGAACAATTTTGTATGGAACTTGGCGGGCCTTGTAAGTATACAGGTCAAAGTATGTCGAGGTCTCATAAAGGTCAGGACATTAAGCACAGTCACTTCTTTGCCCTAGTAGAGCTGCTTCAACAGGCGATGGATAAGCACAAAATTCCATCCACGGCGCAAAACAAACTCTTGGCCAAATTGGCGCCAATGCATAAGGATATTATTAACAAGTAGAGAAGATGATTCAGCTTATTAAAAATATTCAATTTAAATATAAGCTATTGCTCTGCTTTTTAGCGCTGATTGTTCTAAACGCGCTTGCTGGTATCTTTTCCTATCGACTGGTAGGGGACATCTCCCAATTGGTCTATACCACCTACGATAAAGCATTAATGACGGCGTCTTTTTCGCAAGCAACAAAAGCTCACTATTTTAAGTTTGAGCTCGACGTTAAAGCAGCGCTTTTAGCAACAACTTATAAAGACTATAAAATTGGCAAAATTAATTCAAAACGCGCACTGGATACGATGCTGGAAGACTTGGCCGTTGTTAGAGAGCGAGCGCTTGAAGAAAAAATTCGTGTTCTTGTCGATGAAGTTCAAGAACAGATTCAAGCTATTACGATTAAAAAAGATGAGCTTTTAAACTTAAAGCAAGCAGCCCTCGATAAGAATGTTACGGATCTCAACTCATCTATAGCGTTATGGAATGAATGGGAGAAAAATAGTAACACCAAGAAACTTGGGCGAAAGCTTACTTTAATTTCCGATGAAGCCGCTGTCATAGGATACCAATTTAGATTGGATTCGCAGAAGAAAAACGAAGAAAGTCTGAGAAACGTCATTCTTGTTGTGTCTGTTTGTGCCGTACTGGCCATCATCTTTTCGATTATCATGTCCTTTATTATTGTTTCGCCGCTGGTAAAGCTTAAAGACGCTTGTAAAGAAATTGGTGATGGCGATTTTAGTACGAGAGCACCGATTGAAGCTAAGGATGAAGTTGGACGATTGGCTTTTTCATTTAATCAAATGCTGGATGTCATTGAAGAGAAAGATAGCAATATTAACTCGCTTCTTACCGCTTTACCTTTTGGACTGTTTTATTTCGACAATACAGGAACAATCTCTATAGAGCGCTCGCAGTCGACTTTAAAACTGTTCAAAGAGTTCGATCAATACAAAACGATTATCGATTTTTTCAATGCTCATCAAGTTAAAACGGAAATGACAGAAAAAATTGTTGGTATTATCTTCAAAAACCAACTGCCGTTTGAATCAGCAGTGAATCTTTTCCCTAAAAGAATTGTAGTGAATGAGGGAGATCGAAAACTCCAAATCGAACTTAGCTTTAAAAAGAAATTAAACTCAGACAATAAAGTCGAAAAAGTTATCGTTATTGCAGAAGATATCACAAAAGAAGTCGAAGCCTTGGCCAAAAATCAAAGTCTTACTGAGAAAGTTGGCCGAGTATCTAAAGCCTCTGAAGATATCGAAAGTTTTCGTGAGTTTTTACAAGCCGCTAATCAGCTTTTTTTAAATATCAATAAGGCAGTCCAAAAGTTAGGTGAGAACTCCAAACTTGTTGATCTAAGAAGAGATTTGCACTCATTAAAAGGGCTTGTGGAAGTTTACGGTTTTTCGACATGCTCAAAACAAATACATCATATTGAGACAATTCTTTCTGACACAGATTTTGCGGAAAAACTTGATGAGCTAAAAGAGCAAACGAGTCAAAGTATTGCCACTTTCAAAGAACATTCGGATGATATTGTAGCCATTTTGGCCATTGATCAAAGTGATGAATTAAAGCTTGTAGACATCAACAAAATATCGACAATCAAAAAGCTTGCTGAGCAAAGTCAGATCCCCGATTTAGTTAAAGCAGTTCAAAGTCTGAATAAATTTCCACTCAATAAAGTCTTTAAAAAGTATGTCTCTTATACAAATCAAGTTGTTCAGTCACTTGGCGATAAAGAGGCGGCACTACTTTTTAATCCAAGCTCCGATGAAATTACCTATGAAGAGGGACGTATGCTTGACTCAGCATTAGTTCACATTATCAGAAACTCAATTGATCATGGTATTGAGTCTACAGCGGCAAGAGAGAAAGCTTCGAAGTCTAGAGTAGGGGCGGTTAATATTTCTTGCACGCGAGAAAAGGGAAGTCTCAACTTTCTTATTCAAGATGATGGTAAAGGAATAAATGCTGATCTGCTGGCGCAAAAAGCAACAGAAAAAGGTCTTTGGAGTGAAGAACAGCTTAGTAAGGCCAGTCATGACGAAAAGGTCAATTTAATTTTTGCTTCTAGTTTTTCAACTAAAGAAGAAGTCAGTGAACTCTCTGGGCGTGGTGTCGGTATGGACGCGGTTAAGGACTTAGTTGAGTCACTTGGCGGTCAGATTGCAGTTGAGACTTCACTAGGTCTTGGCACTAATTTTAAAATTTCAATTCCAACGGATGTACTATGAATAGACTATTTGTTCTTGCTCTCTTTTCAGCGTTTTCTGTTAGCACCCATGCCAAAACGGTTAATATGGTTCAAGCCGCCAAGGCTTTTCTTGGAGATATTACGGATGAGCAGGCCAGTGTTGCCTATGATGACCCAACTATTGAAGAAGAAAATAAAGTAAGTGAACTTAAGCTTAAGGTTGGGGATAAAATTAAATTTATGAACCGCGATGAAGTGAGCCATAACGTTAGCGCTATCGAATCGAAGAAAAAGCTTTTTGATGTGGCCCTTCAAGAGCCAGGTGCTAAAAATGATCGTGAAATTGAATTAAAACAGAAAGGGACATTCGAAGTTCAGTGCGCGATTCACCCTAAAATGAAAATTAAGCTAGTGGTTGAATAACTAAAGATCGATACTCTCTAAAGCATGCTCTATTGTTTCTTTCTCAACCGGCTTAATGATGTAGCCAGAAACTTTGTATTGCACGGCCTCTATCACTTTCTCTTTTTCAGAGTCTGTTGTTACTAGGATAAACGGTAGATTCTTGAAATAAGACTTTGAGGCCCGAACAGCTTTAAGAAGTTCAATGCCATTCATTTTCGGCATATTCCAATCACAAAAGATTAAATCAAAGTTCTTAATACCCTCTTTTTCTGACTCTTCAAGAGTGAAAAGTCCATCCTTACCATTTTCAGCTTGGTGAATTAGTCCCGCAGTGAATCCAAGTTCGACCAGGATCTTAGCCAGATTATTGCGCATGAAACTTGTATCATCTACAATTAAAACTTTGGTTTTGTAATAAAGTTTTTCACTCATAAACTACTTTTTTCTTTTCGCATAGGCCGATGAAATCTTTTCGGCCATTTCTTTTTCTTCCCATGGCTTCACAACATAATCATCCGCACCAACTGTAACTGCATCAAGGATATCATCAATTGAATCCATCGTTGTCACCATCACAAAAGGTGTCTTTGAATATTGCTCATTAGCACGAACTTTTTTTAGAAAGTCGATACCTTTGCCATCTGGAAGATTCCAGTCGGATAAAATAAAGTCAGGTTGATTTTCATTAAGTGCTTCTAGTGCAGAGGCGACTGTATCAGTCATCGTAATATTGCCGGTAAAACCCAGATTGTTGAGTGTTTGTACTAATTTCTTTTGGAAGATTTCAGTATCTTCTAAAATCAAGAAATACATATCCGCTGGCATACTGATTTCATCGATAACAACAGTGCTCATTATAACTCCTAGTAAATTCAATTATAGCTCTTTCCGGGCCAAATAATAGAGCGAAGTATTTTCTTTGCTAAAACTTGGCGTAAGCTTTGCAATCTCATCTCTTGAGGTGCTTATGACTATTGTAATTCTATTTGTTCTTTTTCTGGCATTGATCTGGTTTTCACCCCTAAGTTGGTGGAGCTTAAGTAGTGAGCATTTTAAGTTTAGCTCTTCGCTTTTTAGTCCATCCCTTGTGCGTCGTGGCAAGCTGGCATGGCTGTGGATTCAAAGCGGCGAAGGCGAGTGGCCTAACTACAAGTTTTATGGAGACCTACTAAGAGAACTCCAGCGTCTAACTAAGCTCTATGGAGCGACGCCTAAGGCTTCCTTAGAACGCATTAAGAGGCCGCTGCTACAAGACATTAGGTTCGAAACTAAAATGCGTGAGATTAGACTCTCAGGCATCGCCCAGTTTATGGCCATGGCGCTGATGACTTGGTCATTTATGGTTTTATCACGTCTAATTTTGGGAAGAGAATTCGATGCAACGTTTTTAATACTAATTGCCACGCTCCAAGCCTCGGGCATCGCCTTGTATTTGGGACTAGAGAATATTGTGAAGAAGAAAATCTTTAACGGCTACGACTGCGCCTATGAGGGAGTGGTGGCGTTGCAGGCTTTGTTGCCTCTTGGTCTTAGTCTAAAAGAGAAACGTGATAAGTCTGGTATCGACCACTTTTTGGCCAAGAAAGATCTTTCTGTTGATCTTGAACGTGTGCGTCGACAACTCCAAATAGCCTTAACTCAGTGGAAGGAATTTGGAAGGCCTTTAGAGCAAGTCCTCGCCGATAACTTAGACGATATTCGCTTTGCCCAAGAGATGGCCCAGGAGCGACTTATAAAGCGAATGAATGGACTTAAATTCTTAATTGCTGCGCTGTTTTTTCTATCGGCTTACTTGCTCGATCTGCTTGGTTTAGTGAACTCATTTTTCATTGAATAAGTCCCGCCTCTGGGATAAGTTTTCAGGCATTTACCTAACGATTTAAGGAGTGCCCGTGGCCCAAGTCAACGATAAGCAAATTATCTATTCCATGTATAAGGTGGGAAAAGTCTATAAGCAAAAACACGTGCTCAAAGACATCACTCTCGGTTATTACTATGGGGCCAAAATTGGAGTCCTAGGTCTTAACGGTGCAGGTAAATCAACTCTATTAAATATTATGGCCGGCCTTGACACTGACCACCTCGGTGAAGTGACTCTTTCGAAAAACTACTCAGTAGGTTATCTGGAACAGGAGCCGACCTTGGATGGTGAAAAAACTGTTCGCCAAGTTGTCTCGGAAGGCGTGCAAGAGACAATGGATCTTCTCAAAGAGTTTGATGAGATTTCTATGAAGTTCTCTGAGCCTATGTCAGATGATGAAATGAATTCACTCCTCGATAAGCAGGCAAAGCTTCAAGATAAGTTAGACGCCTGTAATGCATGGGACGTTGATAGTCGTCTTGATCTGGCCATGGAAGCTCTTCGCTGTCCTCCAGATGATCAAAAATGTGGCGTCCTTTCTGGTGGTGAAAAACGCCGTGTAGCTCTTTGTCGTTTGCTTCTTCGCGAACCAGATATTCTTTTACTGGATGAGCCGACCAACCACCTTGATGCTGAAACTGTTTGGTGGCTTGAGCGCCATCTTCAGCAATACAAAGGCACTGTGATCGCGGTAACCCACGATCGTTACTTCCTCGATAACGTTGCCGGTTGGATTCTTGAACTTGACCGCGGACAAGGGATTCCATTTGAAGGCAATTACACAGATTGGTTGAGCACAAAACAAAAGCGTCTTCAAACCGAAGAAAAGCAAGAATCAAAGCGCCAAAAACAAATGAAAGAAGAGCTCGAGTGGATTAACTCAAGTCCAAAAGCTCGTCAGGCAAAGTCAAAATCGCGTATTAAAGAATACGAAGAGCGTTTGAAGTATTCGAAAGAAAAACGCAATGAAACCAATGAACTTTGGATTCCACCAGGACCACGTCTTGGTGATGTGGTAATTGAAGCTAACAACGTTGCTAAAGCGTTTGGCGAAAATCTTCTTTATGAAAACTTAAACTTCAAACTTCCGGCCGGTGGTATCGTCGGTATTATCGGGCCTAACGGTGCTGGTAAGACGACTCTTTTTAAAATGATTATGGGACAAGAAAAGCCAACCTCAGGTGATTTCAAGCTTGGTCAAACAGTTAAGCTTTCTTATGTCGATCAAGGTCGTGGGTTAGATCCTAATAAAACCGTTTTTGAAACTGTGGCCGATGGGCTCGACGTGATTAAATTTGCCGAGCGCGAAGTAAACTCTCGCGCTTATATCGGAAAATTTAACTTCACCGGCGAAGATCAACAAAAGAAACTCTCTGAACTCTCGGGTGGGGAACGCAACAGAATTCACTTGGCCACCATGCTCAAACAAGAAGGTAACGTTCTTCTTCTGGATGAGCCGACCAACGATTTGGATGTGAATACACTTCGCGCTCTCGAAAATGCGCTACTTGAGTATCCGGGATGTGCCGTGGTTATTTCCAACGATCGTTTCTTCATTGACCGTCTTGCCACTCATATCCTGGCCTTCGAAGGTGAAGGAGAGGTGATGTGGTTTGAAGGGAACTTCTCTGATTACGAGGAAGATAAGAGAAAGCGACTTGGTGAAGCCGCCCTTAATCCAAAACGTATGTCATATAAGAAGCTTAAGCGAGACTAAGATTTATGCTCAAGGTTGCTAAGTTCGGTGGCTCAAGTGTTCGCGATGCTAAAGCAATTAAGCGTTGCGGCCGCATCGTTACCCTCGATCCAGATATTAAGATTGTCGTTATTTCGGCAACTGCCAATACATCGAATGAGCTTGAGCGCATCGCTCTCTTGGCCTCTCAGGCTAGGGGCTGGGAGCAGGCCCTAGAAGATTTGGTCACAAGACATCGCGGTCTAATTCACGACTTAGACCTTGAAGAAGGAGAGTGGTTTCACTCGCTGGAAAATGAGCTTTGGGAGTTAGGTGATTTGTTTCGAGAAGAAATGAAAATCGACGATGCTCGCATGGACCAATTTTATTCCATCGGTGAGCGAATCTCTTCGGCCATTGTTGCACATTACTTTGAGCACTCATTTTTGCAACGTCGAGTGGAGCTAGTTGATGCTAGAGGACTGATTCACACTGATAATTGTTACGGCAGGGCCAATCCAGATCGCGATATGATCGCAGATTCCGCACCTCTTCACTTTCGTATGAGCGAAGATGCGTTGTTTGTTACTCAAGGTTTTATTGGCGCTGATGGTGAAGGAAATACCACAACACTGGGCAGAGAGGGCTCTGATTATTCGGCCACTCTGATCGGCGAGGCTATGAATGCCGACGCTGTCCAAATTTGGACCGATGTGCCTGGGATTAGTGTGATTGATCCTAAGCTTATTCCTGATGCTCCGATTATTAAAGAAATCGACTACTCGTGTGCTTCTGAGATGGCACGTCATGGAGCTAAGATTCTTTTTTCAAAGACGCTAGAACCTGTGATTGAAAAAGGTATTCCGGTTTTTGTCGGCAGCTCGCTTGACGCCGACGCTGGCGGGACATGGATTAAGCCCGGCGTCTTCAGTGATGGCTTTGTCGGTATTGCAGTTCACGAACAGCGAGACGTTTACAAAACCACCGTTGTTGGGCGATTTAAGCCTGAGTTTTTGAAGGATTTTGAACAATTTATTAGTTCGAGAAAACCACTTTCTACCACATTGAATTTAGATTCAGATAGTTTTAATAAATTAGTCAAACTACTTATCGGATAAGTACTTCTCTAAAGTCTCTTTGAGTGTGGCGATGCTAATCGGTTTTGGTATGTAGTCGTTCATTCCAACTTCGAAATACTTTTTGACGTCTTCCTCTCTTGTATTGGCCGTTAGGGCAATAATAAGTGAATTCATATTGTCAGGCCCTGCATCTCCTAGGCGAATGCCTCTTGTCGCTTCAACCCCATCCATTCCTGGCATTTGAATATCCATGAAAATAAGATCAAATTTATGCTTTCGACATTTCTCTAGAGCGATATTCCCATCAACTGCAACTTCAATTGTTCCAATATTCCAACGTTTCAAAGACTGCACTAATAACAACTGATTAATATGATTATCTTCAACGATTAATAAACTTAATTTCGCTACGTTATTAAGCTTAAGAACTTTGTTATCTTTACCAGACTGGGCTTTCTTAGGTAGGTCTTCGCTCTTTGCTACTTTCATGATGAATTTACATTCAAAACAAGTGCCTTCGCCCAACTCGCTTTTGACACTGATCTTACCACCGAGAAGATGAACGAGCTTTTTTGTGATCCATAAGCCTAAGCCAGTTCCTCCATACTCTCTGGTGATTGATGAGTTAACTTGATGAAAATCTTGAAATAAAGAAGATAGGTTTTCGCTGTCGATTCCAATCCCAGTATCACTGATGCTTAAACACACTTCTATTTCATCACTTTTATTATCTAACGAGGAGGACTTTAATGATAATGATACCATTCCCTCCTCGGTAAACTTGAAGGCATTGCCAAGTAAATTGAGAATGACTTGCCTAATCTTCACCAAATCAGTGAAAACATACTTCGGGAAATTTTCTTCTATAGAAAAATCGATTTCGTTGTCGTTTTCATTAATCTTAAACATATCAAGAGTTTGCTGACATAGTTGACTTAGATCTACGGGCTGTTTCTTGACTTCGACTTTGCCAGCATCAATCTTTGAAAAGTCCAAGATATCATTGACGATGCCCAAAAGTGTCTCGCTGCTTTTTTTGATCACCTTGATATGTTCATTATCCTCTGAAGTGCTAGCTTTTCCACTGAGGAGGTCGGCACCGAGAATGATTCCATTAAGAGGAGTTCTTATCTCGTGACTCATGACCGCTAAAAATTGACTTTTTGCCATGGCCGCTTGTTGGGCATCATTCTTCGCTAGATTTAATTGCTCAATAGTTTGGTGCAAAGTACTTCTCATATGATTAACTACGTACACTGCAAATACACTTAGGACTGGAAGACTGATGAGAAAAAGATAGTCCTGGATACTTATGACTTCTCTGGTTGATAAGACAAAACTGAATTCAAGAATGAAGATGAGCACGGCCAGTGTGATAACTTCTTTTGCTGAATGAAAAAGCATGGTGAAGATTAAGGCGATTAAGTAAAAACTTGAGCCGAAGATAATTGATCCATTATGAATCATGGCCCCAATCCCAAGTAAGACAAAGCACAAGATCATAAAGTTTTCTTGGATTCGAATATCGATCTTCGAACCATAAAAATTAAAAGTAGTAATACAAAGAATCAAAAAGGTGTGAAGATACATGACCGGGAGCCAGCCAGATTGAATAAATCTCAGAATTGAGATGATAAAGAGGGGAATGACGATGATAAAAAGTAGCCGCATCATCGCAGTGACGACTTTGACATTCGATGTTTGAATTACTTCGAGCTTTGGCGACAAATTAAATCCAGTTTTATTATTATCTTTTCGGACTGAGATCAATTAAGTTGATAACAATTGTCCTCACACTAAATCTGTCAGGACGATGCCACGTAAGTTACTGAATAATCTATGGGCTGTCTGAAGAATAGACAGGGCTATAAGACTTACAAATAAGAAGTACCCAGCTTTGAAAGTCGCTAAAATAGGCTATGAATTCAGTAAAGATTATAGTTTCGCTAATAGCGATATTCTTTCAATTAAGTGTCTTTGCCGCTAAGCCAGAGTCGCTTTATATTGCCATCGCTTCTTCTGGCCCAGGAGGGGCGATACTCGGTCATTCTTATCTCGTATTTTGCCAAGATCCATATTTTTTGCGTTATTACGACTGTGTTGCCTATGAGTTCAATTTGGAAATCAATCAAGAGGCTAACCTCAGTAAATTAAAAAACCTTTCTCTCATGGACAAGCTAAGTGCTTTCGTCGATTCGCCATTTAGAGTCTATCAACATGATGACGTCTTTGCCCTACAGAAGAAATATGTCGATCGCGGACAGACTATCAGCTATATGCGCTACTCTGGTTCTAGTGAAAGTATCAAAACGATTCATAGCGATGTTTTACGGCAAAAAAGTGAACGCGAACTCAATACTTATAAAGACTATGAGATTAGTGACAATAATTGCGCAACCAAGATAATAGAGCTGCTAGAGAATGCTGGCGGGCAGATCAATATCTATCAAAATCATTCGTTTTACGATTTCGATCAATACCTATCGAACTTTCCCATCATGCTTGAAAAGAATTTAAAACTAAGCGGTTTATTTGATTCAGTTCTAGAAGTCTCGAATAAGTCTTCCCGCGCTTATCTAATAAAATAAGTCAAACCAACGAGTGATTGCTAGTGGCGACAGCTTAGACCAGCCATGGCCAAGAGTCGGATCGATCACAAGTAGTGACTTCACACCAAGATCTTGCAGGCGCTCATGATATTTTCTAGCAGTGTAGAGCGGAACTGCAATATCGTGCTTGCCGTGAACAAAAAGCGTGGGGGGATGATTAGAGTCTAAGTCTTTGGGGATTTTGCAAATGGGGCCGATGCAGCTGGCGTAAGAGCCCGATTGAATCGCAATTGCTTTGAACACCCCAGGAAAAGTTACGGCCAAACGAGAAGTATTATAACCACCACTTGAAATACCAGTGGCGTAGATGCGATCTGAGTTAATTTTGGCAAGCTTATCGTTTTGTAGGATTTGAATCACTTCACTTAAAATGGCATAGTCATCAGTTTCTTTATAATCACCGTGGGGAAGATTGGTGATCCAAGCGAGGTCAATAGTCGCTCTTGGGGCAAAGACGGCGTAGCCATTGTCTAAAAGTTTTTGAATGAGCTTGGCTTCATAAAATCCGCCGAAGGGAAGATTTCTAGGCCGTGAAAACTCAATCGGAAACCACGAGCCCTGGGAGAGTATAACCGCTGGCCATCCCTTTCTTGGAGTACGACCAGTTGGAACTTGCCACAACATTTCGCGCTCGGCGCGATCACCCTCTAATAAAACCGTTGTTTTACTGGGACAATGAAGCCAAGTCACATCGCCTGCGTCGTTGGTTTGTTCAAGGCAAATCGAGGCAAAAGAAATCATCGGAACAAGAGCGAGGAGGGCGAATAGTTTTTTCATAAACTAATTGAAACGAACTTTAGGGCAGATGTCGACTAGAGTATGGACTGTTTAGTGACTTCGCACCACTGGCCCGGCTTGAGATCTCTAAGTGTTAGTTTTCCTATGCCAAAACGGATGAGACGCAGGGTAGGATGACCGATCGCAGCAGTCATTCGCCTGACTTGGCGGTTTTTCCCTTCAATCAATTTAACCTCAAGCCAGCAGGTTGGAATCGACTGACGCTGTCTGATTGGTGGGTTTCGCTCAGGCACATCGGGTTCGTTCATCAACCTTACCTGACAGGGCAAGGTTTTATAGTTTTGAATATTTAGACCGTCGCGCATTTTCGAAAGAGACTCTTCGCTTGGAATATTTTCGACTTGAACCCAATAGGTTTTTTCTTTTTCATTTTCGGGCTCAAGTAACTTCTTAATAAATGGCCCGTCATTAGTCAGAAGCAGAAGACCTTCACTATCTTTATCTAAGCGTCCAGCAGCGTAGACTTCTTTGGGCAATCCAAACTCGGCCAAAGTGCGGTCATTCAACTCGCCGGTGAACTGGCTTAAGACATTAAATGGTTTATAAAAGGCGATATATTTCAAAGGCCCTTCTTTCTATCCACGTAATTATGTTTTTGTGCCAACACTCCAGATGAAACACCAAAGCTCTCCATCATACCAAGACTGACAAGCGCTTGATCTGGTTGCATGGTTTCGTTAAGCACTTGTTGAAAAACGGTAACTTTCTCAAGAATTTTAGATCCATCTTCCCACAGTCCCTCGATGCGGTAATTGGCCACACCTTGATCGCGCCAGTTGGCGATTTGCGATGTGGCGGCTTGGGCCTGGGCCTTGAACATCGTATTTCGACATTCGTGATCGGCGGCTAGGTGATGGATATTGCCGTAGAAGTCTTTGAGTGAAACTTTATGTTTTTCACAAGGCTTGCCGCAATCTTTGAAGCTGCTGCCCTGGCTTAGGTAAGCCGCGAACACACAATGCTCCATATGAAACTCTGGCATATGTTGATGCACGATAATTTCAAACCAATGAGCGGCGCTATTGCCGAGTATTTCACCCACTTGCCATTGATTGAGATCAAGTCCCATGGTGATACGCTCCAGCCCCTTATTCATCAGGTAGTGAGCGCTTAAGGAGTTGGTCACGTTGAGAGAAAAGTCTCCGACCATGGCAAGGCCGGCTTTCTTAAAGAAGTTGAGGGCGCCAAGGTTTCGAACTAAGACCTGATCGGGTGCTAAGCGCTCAATCAGTTTCAAGTTGTGCAGCTCTTTAGGTTTTAAAATTCTCGTTGTAGCGATAGAAGACTTAAAACCGTGCTCTTTTAAAAGCGCCAAGCTTTCTTGATAATGTTTTCCAAATTCGTAATCCAGCGTGATCACGCCGACCATCCCACTGTCAAAGAGTGGGTTCTTTTGAGCTGCGTGCAAGAACTCGACTAATTGCTTTTAATCTCTAAGCAGCACATTGGTCTTTGGATTTAAATCAAAACGCGTTTCAATATCGGGGAAGGTTGGCTCAAGGAATTCTACCTGGGCCACTTGCGTGCGCATTTTCTCCATCGCGCTTGCGATCTCTTTTCTGATGCTCTTAAGCATTTGATTGGGAATAAAGAGGTTTGAATCCATTTGGATATTAAATAGCTCGACTTCAAATGCCGTTGCGCCAAAGCCGCCAAGTCCTTTTTCGATATCGGTTTTGGTGGCTGGGTTTTGTTTGGCTTCTTCAAGTTTTTGTTGGCTTGCAAAAGTCTTGGTGTTGCCGTCTTCATCTGTGGCGATAACGTTTGCAAGTCTTCCTGCGCGAAGATCGACCTTAAGTGTTAACTTAATCTTTTTAAATTGCTCTTTGTCCTTCCAGCTCTTGGCCAAGTCTTTTTCAAGAGCAGGGTCTTTATTGAGAAAAACATTATGACCTATTTTAATTTTACTGAGATCAAAGCCGCGCGCCAGTTCAATCGCCAGACTTTGATCTTTTTGTTTGGTGACTTTGTAGACGAAACTTCCAAGTTCACTTTTTGAATCGCCGGCGAACAATAGCCCTACGCCATTTTGAACGTCTTCTTTAGTGCTAATGAAAACTTGGCGTTGATCAATCTTCAACACCTTGCCGATCAATTGACCGCGGTGGTTGGAGTAACTGCCATCAACTAAGCTTTGATGATGAACGCCGCCCAGCCAGCCGGTGAAAAAACCGCGCGAGTAGGTGCGCGCCAACTCTTTTTTCTTTTGCTCGATATTGCTAACAGACTTCTTAATGATGGCGTCTTTATAATGTCGTGCCACGGAAGCCACGTAGTCGGGACCTTTTAAGCGCCCTTCAACTTTAAAGCTCTCGACACCTATTTCTTGAAGCGTTGGAATATGTTCGAGTCCCATCAGATCTTTTGGCGAGACGGCGTAGGCGCCTTTATGGCTTGTGGTTTTAACTCCATCGACGATGAGCTCGTATTCTAAGCGACAACTTTGAGCGCATTGACCGCGATTGGCCGAGCGACCACCCAGGGCCTCTGATGTAAAACATTGTCCCGAATAGGCGACACAAAGAGCGCCGTGAACAAAAACCTCTAATTCTTTCTGCGTGTTTTCACGAATGGCCTTAATCTCGCTGATGCTGCATTCACGGCCC
>PBCC01000016.1 GCA_002716825.1 Halobacteriovorax sp.
TGACGATCACTTCAACTTTTTTTTCTGAACCTTCAAAAAACAACCCCCACCCCCACTGTGTAAGTCATTAGAAATAAATGGAAAAAGCGTGCGAAAACTATCTTACAACTAGCTTATTGTCTAGCTCGCTGGACACTTGATGGCATTATATCTAGAGTCTTTTCAACCCCTTAGGAGCAAACATGAGCTTAGAGACGATTAAACAAAAAATTCGCACCATCGAGAATTGGCCAAAAGCTGGCATTATGTTTCGTGATGTCACCTCACTTCTTCGAGATGCAGATGGTTTTAAGCTCACCATGAATGCTCTAGAAGCTCGCTACAAAGACTCTAAGATTGATGCCATCGCAGGTATTGAAGCGCGCGGTTTTATTTTTGGAGCGGCCCTTGCCGATCGCTTAGGACTTGGCTTTATCCCTATTCGTAAGAAGGGAAAACTTCCCGGTGATACGATCTCTCAGGACTATGAACTTGAGTACGGCACAGACACGATTGAAGTTCACACAGCAGATGTCAAAAGTGGGCAAAATATTTTATTAGTTGATGATCTCCTGGCCACGGGTGGCACGGCCCTGGGTGCCTCTAAGCTCTTATCCAAATGTGGAGCCTCGGTTCATGAAGCCTGTTTTATTGTGAACCTGCCCGATCTTGGCGGGGCCGATAAACTAATAAAAGAATCGATTAAACCATTTTGGTTAGTTGAGTTTGAAGGTGACTAAACTTTAGACAGTTAAATTGTCTAAGTAGCTAATATTCTATTCTACCTTTCGGCACTGTTATTGCTCCTCAATATCTTATTTATAAGGACCGAAAGGAGATTCATATGAAGAACCTATTTATTACTCTATTTTTAATTTGTGCCGCCTTTTCTGTTCAAGCCTCTGATGATCACAAAAGTGAGATCACTGAGAAGCTAGAAAGGATCGAAAAACTAAGCGTTATAGTCAAGAAACGACTTCACCAAGAAGTTGTTGATGCCCTACCAGCGGCGGAAAAAGAAGCCCTATCAGAGCGTCTTAGCGCCCAAGAAGATGAACTTAAGCGCATGGACAAACAGTTGAGAGCACAGTTCAACATTCTCGATGTTGATGCTCAGAGAGACATCTTACTGCGCCAAGTGAAAAAAGATTAAACACTTTTCCTAATTTTCCGAAACGATCCCTGAGAGAGTTGAATTTTTTCCAGGGATTGTCCTTTGAAAGCATTATCTTTATTTCTAATTGCCATTTTTGGTCTGTCACCTGCCTATGGTGCTTCTTGTCCAGAGAAGACTCCTAAGCAGTGGGCCGAATACTTCATTCAAAGATCAGAGAACTTAGCCTCGAGTCTAAGACCCCTAGAGGAAATCTGGGAGGACTGCGGAGCCACGTTTGAGCTTAATGGAGTTAAGGCTTGTGCCGAGCGAGTCTTAAAAAGTGCCAGACAAACTCAATACACCAGATACAATGGGCACTCTATGGGCTGGGAAGTCAGTGACACTGACTATATTAGCTCAGTTCCGGATGGATACTTAGATCTACCAAGAGAATTTAAAGATGGCTTACCGGCAAACTATCAAGAGCTCGCCAGAGAAAAAGGCTGGAAAATGGTGGAGTACAGATCTCGTACTGTTCCCAACCCTCCCTATGGTTCTTTCTCTCGAGTACTTTTTCTAATTGAAGGAGAAAAAGTTGATAAGTGGATTCAATTCACACTGCCTGAAGATCCAAATAATAAAGAAAGATTGATCGACTTCATCGCACTTGAAAAACCAGAAGGCCCAAATGATAAAGCCACTCCATACTTCACTCAGTACTGGCGCGATGGCAATAGTAGAAACCCTAAGATGAGAACCTCTGGTTCATTTGATAATTGTTATTCGTGCCATCCAAATGGCATGAGAGAACTTTCGCCTGAGCCTGGGAGCTACTCAGCAGAGGGCGCGCAGAATCTCGATTATATGCGTGAAGCTATGACCAATTATACTGCTGGACGAGGCAGTGTTGACTGGGGCGGCGCCCTTCACCCCGAAGAGTACGGCCCACCTATGGGTCAAGCTCAAGGTTGCGTGAAATGCCATAATAATGGCGATGGTATGCACGAGTTTAGTCGTGGCGCGATCACAGGTAGACATGACAGAGGTCATATCCGCCACAAGATGACTGAAGACAAGACTATGCCCGTCTCTATGCTGCCTATGGAAAAATCATTCTTAGATTTCATGGACAATATTCCAAATGTTTTAACTGAAGCCGAAAGACAACAATTTTCTAGGGCCATGCTTCCATACAAGAGAAATCAAGGCGCTATGTACGACGCTGCAGTTAAATGGATGAGTGAAAACGGTAAAATCACTGATGAGGAAAAACAGCGTTACTCGTTTATCCTCAACGGTCATCCAAACTACCCTGCTTGTGAAGATCAGCCGGATTGTTACAAAGGTTTAAAACGCTTTAATAAGTATTACGAAGAAATGATGGAGCAGTATCCAGACCAATTAAAAGCGTGGAGAACAGAGCACTGCCAAGACTTACTAACTGAAGAACAAGACCACAGCGTAAATGACAGTGGAAGAGCTACTGAAGGCTTTATTGAGAGAGCAACAGACTTCATTGATGGAGTGATTAACGGAGGCTCTGAGCGATGAGAAACTTATTTTTAATACTATCCCTGATCGGCTCGACTGCCTTTGCAAAGTCAGTCGATTGGCGCGAGCACAATCCTATGTGTGCCAATAAAGTCGAAGAGAAAGTAAAGTCACTCAAGGTTGACTCAAGATGGGTTCGCTTTATTGCTGGCGAGCCGGGCTCTTTTGCTTATCGTGCACCTATTGAAGTTGGACTCTGGGCCGAGGTTATCGTAACCAAGAAAAGTGTCACCGTTTCAAAAATGACAGAGATGAACGCTGTCAGTTATCAGTTTGAAACAGAAGACTGCGTGCCACAAATTGCGATTCAAGCTGCACCAAAAGATGCAATTCCGGCGACAACAGATCTTGGCGACGTCAAACTCAAAAAGATCGTTGAATCAGGAAAGTCTGGCATCATCTATATCTGGTCACCATCAATGACTCTATCTCCAAAAGGCTACCACCACGTAGCCGCCGCTGCTAAGAAGTTTGGCGTTGAACTCCACAGTTTTGTCGATCCGTCTGCAAATGAAAAAATGGTTGAGATTGCTGTTAAGAAGGCTCGCCTTCCGGCTTCAATTACAACTCCAATGCAGTCATTTGATTTAACAATGCGAGGAGCGACTCTTCACTACCCTGCCACTTTTATTTTTAAAGATGGAAAAATCAGTCGCTGGGCAAAGCATGGCTATGAAAATGATGTTCAGTTCGAACAGTTCATCAAAAGAGAGCTAGCGAAATGAAAAAACTATCATCAGCAATCATCACTCTTTCATTAGCCACAAATGCTTGGGCCGTCGCACTTGATTGCAGTCTTAATACGACGCCGCTACAAAAGCGAATCCAACTACCGAGCGCACCAAACTATTTTATTAGCGCTGATCCATCAGGCAAGTACACCGCCGTGATCGACTCCTATGAGGAAAACATCCTTGTAGACATGGACACCGGAAAACACCAAAAGGTTCCCGGCGATGTCGACCCAGTCTTCACTCCAGACAGTAAATTCCTCACCCTACCAGGTGGTGAATTTTACGACATGAGAGAAATTGCCCCTAAAATGGCCAGAAATCAGTCAGCCAGAAATGTTGATGCAGCCTTTGATGCCAGAGAAGGTGGCGTTTACCAGTCAATCGGAATTCTTCCTGGATCAACCGAGCGCAAGAAAACTTACCGCTATATGGACGATGGCGCAGGAGCATCGTATTTCGACGTTGAAATGACATTCGATTCAAGCGGTAAGATGACAAACTCAAAGAGAAAGACTGATCAAAAAAAACTTTGTAGTGAAGCGAGTGATCGCGACACTCCAATGATGTCAAAAGATGGTAAATACCTTTCGATTCTTAACTTTGAGACTTATACGACTCAAATTTGGCGTGTTAACGATAATGGTTCATGTGACATGATGGTCGATATTGGTGTTCCTACCGGTAAAGTGGATTTTGGCTTTGATAATGACAACCCTCAGATCACTTTCCACGTTGATGAGATCAGAAATGATTGGCGCTATTTTAGTGGTGTCTCTAGTGGACAAAGAAAAAGTGTTTTTGTCATGGACCTTGAAAAACAAAAGCCTGGATCAAGTGACGAGCAGTGGAATGTGACGAATATGGCCAAAGTTGTTCCTCCACAAACGGAAGGACTTGGATCAGGAAGTTATTATCCACGCTTTAGAGCAGACGGTACACTAGTCACTGTCACTCAAGATGGCAGTGAAGATAAATACTATCTCGATGTCGTGGCTACAGAGTCACTTAACTTTGAACCATTTAATCCTGAAGTTTTATCTGGAAGAGTCAACCTTGAAGGTAGCCCAGACTGTAACGATGCTAACAAAAAGCAGTTTCAATCTCTTGTGGCCCTGGGCTGGCTTTGGGCCGATGCCTGCACAGACTACGCCGATCAACTACGAAACGTGGACCTAAGTTTGATTCCGATGGGAATGAACCGCGCAGCTTGTGTTGAGATGGTGACCAAAACTTGGAACTCTAAAGTTGATGAGTTCCGTGGTGAAGGTCGCTTAATGCCAAGAGGAAATAATACAGGATGGACCGATCCGCGTGAGGCCCTCACTGAAAATGTGCGCATGCTCAGTGTCGACGATCTTCTTGAAGCTTGTCCTGATGCTGAAGCTTCAACTGATCTGTCGGGTGTAGAAGTTATTGGTTCCCACGATGAAGACCGAGGCCCAATGAGTGTAGAGAAAGTCGTTTCTCGTCGCTGTATTGGTTGTCATGAATCGCGAAACGTCTCTTTATCTGACTCAGGTGAAGTTGAGCGCAGTGATGTCAACGGACCATTTATCGACTTTGCCAATATCAATTCAGCGGAAGACGCTATGGTGTGGAGAAACAGAATCTTCAATCCACAGCCACGCTCTTCGGCCATGCCGCCACCAGATGACTTAGATGGCGACGGTGAGATTAGCGAAGCAGAATTTCAAAAGAGTTTGAAAGAGAATTTCTCTGAACAAGAGCTCAACACCCTGCGCGAAAAGCTTAGAGCAATCGAAGCTGGACAGGAGCAGTGGAATTGGGGCGGCGAGTAGTCCCAGATATTGCCTGAATCCCAAGTAGGTCGTATAAAGAGGCTTACTTGGAGATTTCATGACAAAGTTTATTTCAGATATTTTTGACCATGAAGCCTGGGATGAAGTCTCAGGCTTTTCTTTTGAAGACATCACCTATCACCGCGCAAAGCATCAAGGCACTGTTCGTATCGCCTTCAATCGTCCTGAAGTCAGAAATGCCTTTAGACCTAAGACAGTTGATGAACTCTACACAGCGCTTGAACATGCTAGGCAGTGGTCTGATGTAGGTGTTGTTTTGCTTACTGGTAACGGCCCATCAGCAAAAGATGGTGGCTGGGCATTTTGCTCTGGCGGCGATCAACGCATCCGTGGCAAAGATGGATATAAGTACGAAGGTGCAGAATCACTTAAACCCGACCCAGCAAAACTTGGCAGACTTCATATTCTTGAAGTTCAACGACTGATTCGTTTCATGCCAAAAGTTGTGGTTGCCGTTGTTCCCGGTTGGTCGGTTGGCGGCGGTCATAGTCTTCATGTTGTGTGCGATCTCACTCTCGCCTCTAAAGAGCATGCCATCTTTAAACAAACTGATCCCGACGTCGCAAGCTTTGATTCAGGTTATGGCTCTGCTTATCTGGCCAAGATGGTGGGTCAAAAACGTGCGCGCGAAATTTTCTTCTTAGGCCATAACTATAATGCACAAGAAGCCTTTGAGATGGGCATGGTCAATAAAGTAATCCCTCATCAAGACCTTGAAAAAGTTGCTCTCGAATGGGCAGCGACCATGAATAGCAAATCGCCTACAGCAATGCGCATGCTGAAGTTTGGATTTAATATGTGTGATGATGGAATGGTTGGACAGCAACTCTTTGCCGGCGAAGCCACCAGACTCGCTTATGGCACAGACGAAGCAAGAGAGGGTCGCGATGCCTTTCTTGAAAAGCGTGATCAAAACTACTCAAAATTTCCTTGGCATTATTAATTGCAAAGCCAAACCTATGAAGACTTAAGTTTTGAAGCTCTCAACACTCCTCTCGAGGATTGGCGAGAGCTTTTTAATTTCATGACTAAAAAGGGATTGAAGACGTTATTCGATGCCGGTGCAGGAAATGCTCTTAGTGCCCAAGTGGCCCAGGCCGAGTTTCCAGATTTATCGGTACACGCCTATGAAATTGTGGGCGATCGCATGGCCGCGCTAGATCTTCCAAACCAGCAACTCAAAGTTTGCGATCTCATGCTTGAGCCTATAGCAAAATGTGATCTAACTTTTTTGTACCTGCCCACTGGTCCACTGCTAGAGCGAATTTTATTACAGCTTCCCCATCACGCCTTAATCGCCGCAGTAGAATCCCATGGTGATCTTTTTGATCGTCTTGATGAGTGCTGCGAGCTAGTGACAACCATCAAGATGCATGCCAAGCGCCACAACCCTTTCATGCGTATTTATCGCTATAAAGTCTCGACACCAGATTTACGGCAAAAAATTAGAGAATTATCAACCAGCGAGAGCTTACTTCAACTAGAGATTAAAGATTCAGATCTCATAAATGGTGAATATATTTGGAGTGGCGATATTCAAGGCTGCATCGTTGAAAGCAGTGGTATAATTGAAACACTTTGGCCTGCTCGAAGGTTTTCCATTAATGATGTTGTGGCCATCAACAAAGCCAAGTGGCCGGAGCTGGTTCTACAAAGGCGCCAAGGGCTTTGGCGTAAAATCATCGTATCTCCAGTGGCGCTAAAAGAGACGCCGCAGGGAGAGAGGATCAAGATCAATGAAAATTGAAAGCATCGTAAATAAAGTTAAAGGCAATATTAAAAATATTGGCAAAGACCTTGTTCGCCAAGTGCTCTTACTTTTTTATGCCTACCCTAAATCTCCTAAAAAAGTGAAGGCGGTCATCGCCTCTTCAATTGCTTATTTTATCTTACCTTTAGATGCTGTCCCCGATCCCATTCCATTTCTAGGATTTCTAGATGACGCTACCGTTTTGGCGGCGGCACTTGGGATTGTTCGTTTTTATGTCGATGACGAGGTCAAAGAAAAAGCAAATAAGATGTTAGACAAACTCTTTAATTCAGATTCTGACGCCACAAAATAATCGCCAGAGCTGGTGCACCCAGAGCCGTCGTGATCACTCCGACAGGAAGTCCAAGTCCAGAAAAACAAACGCGGTTAATAAGATCGGCAAGAATTAAAACCAGCGCACCAAGCACCAAATTTCCAAACATTTGTTTCTTCAGATCACTCTTAAAAATTCGTTTTGAAAAATGGGGAACAACCAGTCCTATAAAGCCGATCGGCCCAAGCTTAGTGACCAGGCAGGCGACAGCAACCGTGGTAAAGAAAAGCAGTAAGTAACGGATATGCGCCGGATTAAAGCCTCGCGTGACAGCAAAATCTCCTTCGATCGAAATAAGCGCAGGCGGACGATAAAGCCAGAAACTTAAAGCAATAATCACTATGCTTGGAAGAATCAAAAAAAGTACGGCGTCATAACCAACGACCGATACACTTCCCATGATCCACCCTAAAAACATGGACAGATCAAGCTTGCCCGAAGTGACCTGGAGCACGGAAATACTACTGGCGCAAAAAAGATTAAGTGATACTCCTAAAAGAAGCATAGTAGTGGAGCTGATTCGCTTCAGCGAAAATGCTAGGGCCAATAAAGCAATTCCGGCCAAAGAAAAGCCAAGAGCACTTAAGCTTACCAGCGACCAACTGAGACCAAAGCTCATAGCGAGTAGGGCGCCTAAACTGGCCGACGATGCAACGCCAAGAGTATAGGGAGTGGCCAGAGGGTTTCTAAAAAGGATTTGAGTGATTTGACCACATAGCGCCAGCACAGCTCCTGCGAGTGCAGCTGTCAAAGTTCTAGGTAACCTGAGTTGCCAAAAAATGTCTGAGTTAAATAGCTTAAGAAACTCGAGATCGGCGCTCCCCAGACTTACATTGAGTAAGCTGACAAATAGTAAAAGTAAAATACATATCAACATAGGGCCCACCTTGAGTCGCTGACTTGGGCCCAGTTAAAATTCACACTATAAAGTTGATCGAGTAATTTCTTTTCTCTAAGTGTCGATTGATCGCAATCAAACAAGATCCTTTTTTGATCAATTCCAATAAATCTTGTACCGGTATTAATAGCGAAGCCTAAATCATGGGAGACGATCACACTGCTTTTACTTAACTCTTTAAGTTCGAGTAATAGTCTTGATAAATTTTGAATAGGCTTTGGATCAAGCGAGTTTGTTGGTTCGTCTAAAAGATAGACTTTTGAATCCTGCAATAGGCAAGCTCCAAGACGTACTCGTTGGCGCTCTCCCCCACTTAACTTGATCAGTGATTTACTTAGGAAGGGCTTTATTTCTAACTCTTTAACGACTAAGTCGAAAAGGCTTTTATGAGTTGGAGTAATCAGCGACAGATAATTCTCAACTAAGAGATCACTACTTTCAATCACTTCCTGCGCACAATATGATGCGAGTTTCGCCCGCTCCATAGCAGAAAGTTCTAGGTGCGGCGCTTCGCCGGCAATTGGGCTAATCACACCGCTTAGAGTTTGAACTAAGCAGCTTTTACCGATGCCATTGGGACCGAGGATAAAAATGATCTCAGCTTTGGCGACAGAGAAATCAATCCCTTCTAGAACGGGTGAGCTTTTGTTGAAGCCACAAACTAGATTTTGAGTCTGTAGGATCATTGAGGTTCACCATGTTTTTGATACAGTTTTACAATACTAGAAACCATAGAAGGACCTGGGTAGGCAGCCCTTGCATCAACCCAGCTAAGCACTGTGCATTTCGGGCAGAACTTCTTCCACTGCGCAGAACTCCAGAGTCGATCTTGATGAGTTGCAACCTCAATAATGGTCGTATCCGAATCTATAAGTGTGATCAATTCTTCGGCCGATAGATTGGGCCATCCCTTAGACTTCGTTGCGTAGATTGAACCTAAGCTTGTCGCAAGGTCTGCGTAAAAAGAGTCAACTCCTGCAATCATGGCACTTTGCTCGGGCGCGCCACCAAGTTTAAACAGCACACGCCTAATGGTTTTAGTTGGGATGATTTCTTTTTTTAATTTTTCAATCTGAGCTGAATCTAGCTTTAAGTGGCTTGCGATTTTCTTCCAAGAGGCGAAGAGGTCATCCAGAGTGACTATTTTAACAACTAAAGTTTTTAGGCCGAGCTTACTCAAAACGGCCGAAGTTTTGCCCGGCGAGTTTTCTTGCAAGATAATAAGATCGGGTTTCAAAGAAACTACTTTTTCAAAATCCAATTGTAAGGCCGTACCAACTTTAGAAGCGTTTAATCCATCTAGGCAATAAGGCGTAACTCCGACTAAGTATTTTTCAGCTCCTAAGCGAGAAACCATCTCGCTAATGGCGGGTGAAGTCGATACGACTCGCATGGCGAGTGCTTGCGATGAAAATAAAATGAGGAGCAAGGCGAACTTCACTACTTATCCTTCAGTTTAAAATTCAATGTTATCTCAAGGTCTTTAGCCTCAGCCTTCGAGACGTCGTACTGGGCCTGTGCAATGGCGGCTAAGGCAGATTCATCGAGCCTCGTATAACCTGAGCTTTTAGAAATTTTGATATCATATGCTCTGCCCGCTTGATTGAGCTTAAACCTTGCACTCACCTCGCCCTCTTCTTTCATCATGCGAGAGCGCCAAGGATATTCTGGCTCGATAGGACTCATTAACTCAGGCATCGATTCTTCGATGACGCCTGATTCAGCTATAGAGCTTTGTGAATGACTTGGTGAGATGCCTTCAGACTCGGGCTTCACAGACTTTAACACCACACTGATCGAGCTGACCGACGTTTTAAATGTCGGATTGAAAGCTTCACTGCTTTGCCACGTCATAAGGATCACGCCATGAAGCGCAAGAGAGAGTAAGCTTGAAAGTAAGCCTAGCGTAAGGTTCATAAGCTCCAACTGGCAAAGAGATTAACAACACGACCTGCTGGAGCATAGAAGCGAACTGGTTCATACTCGCGATCAAAAAGATTATCCACTGAGAGTTTGAATGTTGTCGTCTTCTTAAGCCATGTGAGTGAAATATTAAAAGTATCGTAGTATGGCAGCTTGCCGCTATCATTTCGTTTTGACACAGCTTCGTGAGAAAACTGCGCTTCTAAATTGTGCTCAAACTGATAAGATAAACCGAGTGTACCAAACCATCTGGGTTGGCGCGCAAGCTCGGCACCAGTGATATCATTTCGCGCCCGTTGCCAAGTGTAATTAGTCCAAAGCTTTAGCGCTGAAAATTTCCACCAATTTGCTAGTTCTAATCCATAGGTTTTAGTTTTGCCGATATTGAAATAGCGAGAAGCGTTTGTATCGTAATCAATCGCATTTGTGGCCTTAGTGTTAAAGGCCGTTAGCTCATATGAAGATTGTTTTTGGCTTAGGCCATAACTGGCTTGCAGCGAATAAGTTTTGGTGGCATTTAGATCTTGATTGCCACCATAGCTTGTAAAGCGCTGATACAAAGTTGGTGCTTTAAAGCCACTGGCCACTTGTAACTTTATTGTTTGCGACTCATCTAGATTTTTGCCAACACCGAGTCGACCACTCAGTGTTGAGTCATAGGCTTGTGCTTTATCAAGACGAATAGATTGATCGCTAAAGAACAAGTCATGATTAAAGTGATGAGTCAGTCCTAGCCCATAAGCCTCTTGATCTTTTTGACTAAATTCAGAACTCGCTGTCGCTTCATCTACTTTATAGTCACTAAAAAGCGCCACTGCTCCTGAGCTTGAATAGAGAAGCTTAGCCTCAACACCGGCCTGAATGCTCGAGCCTTCAAAGTGACTGGTTTGTACATCGCGCTCGATTGTCGAATAGGAAAGATTGCTCTTTAGCGACCACAGCCCATCGATAAGTGGTGTTGCATGACTTAGGTTGTAAATCATATGATCGTAGCGAGACAGATCGTTACTTACGATGTCGCCATTAAGACTGCTATCTATATCCGCTTTGGCATTAATAGACTTCACATTCAAATCGAGTCCAAGCTCCTGATGTGAAACTCCAAGGTTTAACATGGTTCGTTTATAGAAATCTTTTTCGGCGCTTCCTGTGACTCTGGCATCATTATAGGCCGAAATCCCTTCGCTACTGATAAGATCTCCACTGGCGCGCAGTCGAAAGTCCCCCTGCTTGGCACTGGTGTAGAATCCCCCACTCCATGTTTCGTGTGAGCCATAGCTGGCATTCATGCTCGAACTTTGATCTTTTTTAGTCGTGATGAGAATCACGCCACCGGCCGAATCAGCGCCATAGAGTGCACCTTGAGCGCCTTTAATGACTTCAATGCGTGAGATATTTGAAAGAGCAAAATGTTGTAGCTGAACTGAGCGGTCGATATCAGTCGGATCATTGACCTCAACTCCATCGATTAAAACTTTCACTTGGCCACGACCTTGGCCGCGCATGAAGTAAGTTGTGTTGCCGCCGTAGGCGCCGCTTTGTGAGACAAATAAGCCCGGCACTTTTGACAGCACCTGATTCAAAGAAGCGCTTTTGGCTAACTCATCCGCTTCGATCACATAACTTTGCGAGCTCGACTTGTCGTAGGGAAGTTCAATGCGATCGCCAAGAACGGTATAAGTTTTGGCAAAAGATGAATGGGACAGAAATAATAAGAGGCCAAAAAGAGAGATTCTAATCACGAGTTCCTCCGCGGGATAAAGATTTGGGGGGCTCGGACTCTAACCGTTGCGCGACAGTGCCGGAGTTTCACCGGGCTTCACCTTGTCCAAATCATGTTTAGGTCTTTAAGCTACTCTGTTTTGTCGCCACCCGTCAATTCGCGCCAAAGCAGCCTAAGGCTCACTCGCTCATGGGGATAGCCTGCTTTTTCATAGGCGATTTGCAGAGTCGTGAGCACCGTATCGGCAGTGTTTTGAGACAACCAATCTTCTTTAGGCGGCAATTCTTCAGTGAAATTGAGTTCACAGTGGGACACGCCAGAGTCAGTTAAAAGGGCCAGCCCATGACTGCGGCAAATGCTCGGCCTGGCGTCATAGATGGTGCAACTCCCTTCTAATAAGAAGGCACATTGCCCCGGCGCGCTCTCTTGCCTGGCGGACAGACGCGGATAGGTCTGCCTGATTAGTTCGGCCTCGATTGGAAAAACCGTGCGCTCAACATGACAGCAGGCAGAACAACCCTCACCGCATTTCATGTGACGGCTATTTTTGGCCATGCTGGCACTAAAGAAGTTGGAAAGTTTTTGCTGCCACTGCTTCAGATTAACTAGGAGTTGCTGTTTGCTTGGAGAATTAGTCATAAATCTATATACATAATTTACGGTGGTTGACCAAGCTCCCCTGTCACAGCTACAACCTGTTTCTATGCAAAAACCAGTTAAACATCAAAGTATTGTCGGCGCCGATGAACCTCGTATCTTGGTCGATTACCTCGCCTTAAAACTTGGCGAATCTAAGGCCATGCTTAAGCGCGCTCTGACTCAAGGGTGCTGCCAGATTAAGCGCAAAAATTATAAAGGTCTTAAGCGTGTTCGCCGCTCGAAATTTGATTTATTTGCAGGGGATCGGGTTGAGTTTAACTACGACCCTAATCTTGTGCCGGCCGATACTAGTGGCTGCCGCGTGCTGTATGAAGAGAGCTCCTTTGGACTCTGGTTTAAGCCTGCTGGAGTTTTATCTCAAGGAACCAAATGGGGCGATGAAGGCTCTATCATCAGGCATATTGAAAAAGAAAAGCCTCACGTCCATTTAATCCACCGCCTAGATTTTGAAACCTCCGGTGTCATGGTTTTTTCCTATACCGACAAAGCAGCTGAAAAACTGTCTCGCTTATGGCAGGGAAAATCAGTTGAAAAGATTTATCTGGCCGAAGTGCTTGGAGATATCGAAGGCGATGAAGGACAAATTGAGCTGGATATCGATGGCAAATACTGCAGAACTCATTGGCGTGTGCTGGAGAGACTGGGCGAAATCACTAGAGTTGAAGCTAGGCTGGCCACTGGACGAAAGCACCAAATCAGAATTCATTTTGAAGCATTTGGACATCCTGTAATCGGTGACCCGAAGTACGGTAAAGGCAATAAAAACCGCGAAGGACTAAGACTTCAAGCCTATCGCCTATCCTATGATTGCCCTATGTCTAAAAAGCGTATCAATGTCTGTGTGCCGGACGAATTAAAGCTTTTCTAAAACTTCAGAACTAATTTACCAACGGTCTTACCCGACTCAAGATCGGCATGGGCCTTCCCTACATCGCTGGCAAGATACTCGGTGACCTTGGCCACTTTAATTTCTTGTCGCTCAAGCATGGGCAGCATCGCCTGCATCGCTTCACCCAACAGATCCATGCGATCAAAAAGAAAAGACAAATTAAAGGTTACTACTGACTTATTATCTGTTGTCATTTTAAGCGGACTAAAGCGCGGCGTTTTCAAAAAATTAATAGCAAGCTTAAGCCAATTAATTTTACCGCCTTGCTTGGGCAACATCGTATGAAAGCCGTAACAAACCAGTTTTCCTGTCGGACGAAGATTTTTATAGCTATCACCTAAAGTCTCGACTCCATTGGCGTCTAAAATAATATCAAAGCCTTCGGGGCAAATACTGCGCGCTTGCTGCCAAAGATCTTGCGTTTGCTTATCAATCACATGATCAGCTCCAAGCTCTTTTACAATGGCGACTTTATCACTGCGTCCAACTACGCCTGTAACATCGAGCTTGGCCTGCTTACAAAGCTGAACCAAAGAGCTACCAACTCCCCCAGCGGCCGAGTGAATCATGACTTTCATGCCGGGACGAACCACGATATTTTGAAATAGAGCGTGATAAGCAGTCATAAAGACAGCGGGAAAAGCGGCCGCTTCAGAAAATGAAAGTGAGTTCGGTTTTTTATAAAGCTGATGGGCCGGTACAACGATCTCAGAGGAGTAGCCTCCAAAGAGTGTGATGCCAAAGACTTCATCTCCTGCCTGAAACTGATCATTTGTGCTTTCGAGCACGACACCTGAAAATTCAAAACCGGGAGTAATCGGCCAGCCGATAAATTTTTTGGCCGACTCATAAATGCCCCAACGAACAGTAATATCAGCGTAGTTAATGCCAGCAAAAGCGATCTTGACTCGAACCGAGTCGTCTTTCATCTCAGGGGCTGGATGCTGTTCCAGGCATAGCTTGTCATAGCCTCCCGGTGAATGAATAACCACTTTTTGCATAATACCCGCCTAATAAACTCTTATAATAATAAAAATCAAAAACGTTCCGATAAGTTGTTTATGAAGATTATCCTGCTCAGCCTACTTATACCATTTTCTTTAGCCGCCAATATCATCGATATTGAAGAGCTACAAAGTGTGACAAGACAGATTGATCAGGCCACCGCTTCCCCTACTGAACACTGCGAAACTTGCGCCGGTGAACTCGATCAAGAGACGATTAATAAGTCTGTAGTCTTAACTAAAAGCGATATAGAAATCGTTTCTAATTATACTGGCGGCGATGATTTCGTGATTGCGCTTAAACGCACCAGCTCAACTCCTAGAAAAGTAAAAATCAAAATTGAGTACGGCGAAAAAATTTGCGCTCGAACAGTGATGCACCAAAACCCTCTGTCGGGTGAGCTCGGTTTTAGCTGTTTGATCTACACCACAGAAAAACGCTCAAAGACCATTCCAATTGATTTTGAAAATGCCAGCGTGCTTAATGGTGATGAATCCCAAAGCTATAGACTTGTACTTTCAAAAACCAGAGAAGCAGCGAAACTTAATTACAAACTCGCCATTACCAATGGGATGTTCGATACGATTGAAGAAAAGCATGGCTTTCTTGGGATGGGATCAACTCGCTATGAAATCAATCGCCGCCAGGGCTCTCGTGCTCCCGCCGTCATTCCCGATTAAGAGTAAGAAGGCATAAGACCTCCCAGTGCTCGGTCATGGGAAACATCTCAAACGCTTGTATTTTTTCAACATCATAATTGAGATTTTCTAAGTCACGCTTCAGCGTGAGCGGATTACAGCTCGAGTATAAAATTTTATTTGGGGCGAGTTGATTGAGTCTCTGGCATATATCCTCGCCAAGCCCTCGCCTTGGTGGATTAACGACAACGACATCAAAGGGACTTGAAGACGCGACATATTCCCACGCATCCATAGCAATAAAGCTGGCATCAGTAATGGCCGTGCTGGCCGACTCGATGGCCTCGCTTGAAAGTTCCACCCCTACAACTTCGCGCGAGGGCTTCGTCAGGTGAGCAGCAAAACCGCCGACACCACAAAACAGATCGAGAAAGCGCCCCTCAGTTTGATCGAGCCATTTACTAGCACTTTGATAAAGCTTTCCGGCAATCTCTAGATTCGTTTGCACAAAACTCTTTGGACCAAGAAGTAATGATTGATTGCCAATGCTTACCGGTAAGAATCGATTGTTTGATAAAACGATTTCTTCCTCACCTTCAAGTACGGCCGAATGTTCGGGCTGAATATTAGCAGTGATCACCTTAAATTTTGGCCCAGCAATTCTGGCAAATTTCTCTAATCTACTAACCGCCTCTTTTGAACGTAGTACAAAGCGAATCATAAATGAGTCATCATCACCGACTTGTAAGATGATATGCTTGAGTTCGCCTTTTTTAGTTTGAATATCATAAGGCAATAAGCTGTATTCTTTGATTATTGAAATAAGCTCACTTGTTAGCCCTACAATTTTTGGGTCATGCAGCTGACATTGGCGCAAGTCGACCACACTGCCATCTTTAGTACTCCTGCCAATGATAGGATCGCTTAGACTACCAGCAACTGAGAACTTAGCTTTTGTTCTTGAGCCAAACACGGTGCTCGACCACTCAGGCTTAAGCCAGACGTCGAAGTCCAATAATTTTTTTAGAGCAAAAAACTGATTTTCTCGCCATACTTCCACATCCTGTCCTAGACCGCTGCAAGAGCGACAGGCCAAGGAATCGAAATATCGACATTGCAGTTTCATGGCCTCACTTTAGACTTTGAGCTAGCTGTGCGTCAACTTGTAAACCTAGACTAAAAGCTCGAAATCTCATAGATTCGCTGCATGATTAAGACTCAGCAATTAGTAAAAAATTTTGTCAGTTATAAGAAAAAGCCAGGCATCATGGGCTCGATTGAATCCTTATGGAAGCGCGAGGCCGTCACTAAAAATGCTGTTGAACGTTTTGATCTTGAAATTCCAAGCGGTCAAATCGTAGGACTTTTAGGTCCCAATGGTGCTGGTAAAACAACGCTGATGAAGATGTTTACCGGCATCATCGTTCCAAGCAGTGGTGAGGTTGAGGTCTTAGGTCATAAGCCATTTGATCGCGATAAGGACTTCAGAAGAAAAATTGCTCTGGTGATGGGACAAAAATCTCAACTTTGGTGGGATATTCCGGCCATGGACTCGCTCCACTTGATTAAAGCCTATTACGAAATATCAGACGCCGACTTTAAAGAGCGCGTAGAACTGATGGCCGAGTTATTAAATGTTGAGGAGCTTTTGCATATTCACGTGCGAAGACTGTCACTGGGCGAGAGGATGAAACTCGAACTCATGGCATCGCTCTTACACAAGCCAGAGATTTTATTTCTGGATGAACCAACCATTGGTCTCGATCTCATCGCTCAAGATGCCATTCGCGACTTTATCAAAAGCTATCACGCTAAGTATAAGCCAACCGTCATCTTAACTTCCCACTATATGCAAGATGTCCAAGCGCTATGTTCTAGACTTGTGCTTATCATGGGAGGAAAGAAAAGCTTTGATGGACCTATCGGTGAATTTGAGCGTTTGCTTGGTTCTGATAAGATCGTCTCTTTTAACTTTTCGAGTGAACCAAGCAGAGACTTTTTTAATGCGTTTCAGCCCAAGTGGAGTGATAACGGTCTGCAAGTTGAAATTGCCATATCAAAGGAAGAACTTTGTCCCTTTTGTGCCAAAGTCTTAGAACAGTTTGAAGTTTCCGATTTTCAAACAGAAAAACTTCCTATCGAGCGAATCATGAAAGAGCTCATGATGAGACCGGAACTTCTCAATGATCGCTAATTTGAACAAGTGGTTTCAGACCATGCAGATCAGTTGGACCACCTTGATGGCCTATCGCCTGAATTTTGCTCTACTCGTTTTGGGTCCTGCACTAGTTTTTTATTTTGTGAAGGTAAGCCTGTGGCAAACGCTCTATATTGACGACACTACAGTACTGCAAGGCTTTAACCTTAAAGAGATGCTGCACTATCAGAGTTGGTCCCTCGTTATTGTACTTTTGGCCCAATCATCTAATGGAGTGAATCTGTCTGAAGATATTCGTTTGGGGCGCATTTCAAAATATATGGTCTACCCTTTTAACTTTTGGGAATTTCATACCGCAAGCTTCCTTTCATTTCAGAGTCTGCAGTTTTTCATTGCCGGTATTTGCCTTGCCCTCTTATTGTTTTTAGATGTTTTGATCATCGAGAATTTAAATTATTTTTTCATCGGCGTATTGTACTCGCTTCTCGTTGGGCTTTTTTGGTTTAGCGTTCAATACTTCACTGGACTCATGGCCTTTTGGCTGGATGAAACATGGACTATGCGAGCGGTTTTTCAAATTATCGTTAACTTCTTATCTGGCGCGGTTATCCCATTGCCATTTTTTCCTGAGTGGGCGCAAAAGGTTTTAGTTTATACCCCATTCCCCTCTCTCACTTACACACCTATACGTATTTTCATGGGGGATCTCAGTGGACTTTATCAAGGCTTGCTGACTTTATTTATCTCCATGCTTTTCATGATCGTGATCAATACTCTGGTGTGGAAAAAAGGCGTCAGACTCTTTAGTGCGGCGGGAATGTGAATACGATTAAGCACTACCTCGAGATTTATCGAAACTTTGTCGCCACTTCTACGGCCGAGGCATTGTCGTTTCGTTTGAATTTTCTGATGATTACCATCGTTGATACTTTTTTTCTGATCAGTACACTGGGTTCAGCCTATGTTCTCTTTAGTCACGTCGAAACGATTGGCCCTTGGAATCGCGATCAACTGCTCTTTTTCTTATGCTTTATGCTCGCTGTGGATGATTTTCAAAACTTATTTGTCACTAATAATTTCTGGATGCTCTCAAGTGATTTGAAAGAAGGAAATTTAGACTATGTCTTTTTAAAACCAGTCAAATCGCTCTTTCCGCTCTTTTTTAAGTATCTTCGTATCGCAAGTCTTGGTTCAGTTGTAAGTACGATCATCCTTTTAATTTATTTTGGGCTTCGACTCGACTTTGAATTACTTCAATGGGCTTTGCTGCCTTTACTATTGCTGCTTGCCCTCACTCTAAGATCACTCATTGAGATGGCGATTGCGCTACTCATGTTTTGGACAACTGAAGGCACGGGTATTAATTTTATCCGTTTACAGCTGCAAAGCGTGTCGCGCTGGCCAGATTTTATCTATAAAGGCTTGGCCAAGAAGGCTTTACTCACACTTGTTCCTGTTCTCTTGATTGGTAGCGCACCTTTGCGCTTTTTATTCGATTTTGAGCAATGGCAAATGCTCGCGCTCCTTATCGTCTTATGTTTTGTATTTTTCTTTGTCGTTCGCACAATGTGGACTGGTGCTAAATACCGCTACGAATCGGCTTCGAGTTAGCCATGATAAAAATAGGTCGAGGTCTCAATCGTTGCCCTGAGTGCCAAGTTCCAAAAGAGCTTTGCTACTGCGCACGAGTTGAAACCAGTCAAAACAAAATCCCGGTCACCATCATCATGCATAGACGCGAACGATTCCTAACCAGTAATACCGCTGTGGTTGCCGCCCGTGCGCTTAGCAATTGCAATATCGTTCTTAGAGGAATGAAGGACCAATCCGCATCTGCTGAGATTGAAATTGATCCCAACCACGTACCGCTCGTGCTCTTTCCCTCTGAAGACGCTTTGGAGATTGGCTCAGATAAATTAAAGCAATACCTAGGTGGTCGAACGCCACATTTAATTGTGCCCGATGGAAGTTGGGGCCAGGCTAAACGCGTGGCCAGGCGTGAGCCGGTGCTGGCCGATGTTCAGGCGGTTAAGCTTTCTAACACCGGTCCTTCACTCTATAGACTTAGAAGACAAGTCATGGAAGGCAGACTGTGTACTTATGAAGCGATTGCAAGAGCACTCGGTGATCTTGAATCTCTAGAGTTAGAACAACGCCTAATGAAAGTCATGGCGACGATGGATCATGCCCATTCTATGGCCCGTGGAGTGGATAAATATGATGATGGCAGCCCTGATCCACTGACTCAGCGACTTTTTGTCGGCATACGAGTCGGCACTCCCCCACAGCTTATTAACGATATCAGACAAGCTAGACCTGACTTTGATTGGGTCGATCCTTTAAACTATCACCTGACCATGGCCTTCATTGGACGGCTTAGGAGATCACAAAAAGAAAAGCTCATAAGTCGACTTGAAAAAATTGACTTTAATTCTTTTGCTTTAAGCTTTCACACTCTCAATGCCTTTGATTCCAAAGACAATCCTTCAGTGCTTTGGCTTGAACCAGAAAAGTCACAAGCACTATTAGATCTGACCGAGAAAGTGCGACAGGTTATTTTAGATGAAGGTATTCCGCTGGAATTCAAAGTTTTCACCCCACATTGGACGATTGCCAGAACCAGAGGATTTGAACTCAAAGAGGGTGAGTTATCACCATTTTTTGACCAACACTTCGATTCTAAGACTCATGTCGATAAACTCGTCTTATTTGAAGGCCACGGTGGAAGAAGTGTCTATGCCGAAGCTTTGACTATTCTTGCCAAAGACCATAAATAGCGTAAAACTAATACTAATTAATTATCATTAGTTTTAACGATGGATCTGTATGCCTACTATTACTCAATTAGAATACCTTCTCGCGGTTGATCGCCATCGCCACTTTGGTAAAGCGGCCGAAGAATGTCATGTGACTCAACCTTCGCTTTCCATGCAACTTCAAAAACTTGAAGAAGAGCTCGGTATCATCGCCTTTGATCGCTCCAAAAAGCCCATCATGGCGACTGAGCAAGGCAAATTGATCATAGATCAAGCAAAGATTGTCCTTAATGAACACAAGAAACTTGGACTGATTGCGCTTGATAAAGAGGCAGGACTTCGCGGTGAATTTAAAATTGCCGTCATCCCTACACTCTCGCCCTATGTGATTCCTTTATTTTTGCATTCATTTGCTAAAAAATATCCTGAAGTTGAGCTTACGATTGAAGAACATCAAACCGACGAGATTATCGAGCTTTTGGCGCGCGATAAAATAGATGCGGGCTTGCTGGTCACGCCGCTTAAAAATAATCATATCATTGAGCGCGTTCTTTTTTACGAACCCTTTTATCTCTACGCTTCTAGTAACTCTCCAGTCGCCAAGAAAAAAACAGTCAAAGAATCTGATCTCAATGAAAATGAAGTTTGGCTGCTCGATGAAGGACATTGCTTTAGAAACCAAGTGATAAAGTTTTGCTCGATCAAAGGCAAGGCTCCGACAGTTTTAAAAAATGTTCGTTTTCAAAGTGGGAACCTCGAGACACTTAAAAACATGGTTCGCACACAAGGCGGTTATACATTCTTGCCTTATCTTGCGACGCTCGGTTTATCGGCCAGTGAAAAAAGTAAGATGCTAAGGGCCTTTCAAAACCCGGCACCAAGTCGTGAAGTCAGTATTGTGCACTCAAGAAGCTTTCTCAAAGAGAATATTATTGAGGCCCTACAAAATGAAATTATCGCTTGTTTGCCTAGTGACATAAGAAGTCTTAAGTCTTCGAAATTACAGGTTATTGATATCTAGATAGAATTTTGTTTGACTCATCAAACTCTACTTTGCATGATGGTCGCATGATTCGATTTCTGTTCCTCTTATTTGCTCTTATATCTGCTGCCCAGGCTCAGGACTTGGATCAATTTCTTCGCGCCGAGATGAATCGCTTCCTCATGAGCAGCCCTCAAACGATTGAACGTCCGGCTACAGAAATCCTAGTTCTTGGTCATGAACTTTTTCGCGATCGCCAACTTTCGGGCAACGATAATATTTCTTGTCACGACTGCCACCACCCCATGATTGGCACAGGTGATGGGATTAGTTTGGCCATTGGTGAAGGTGGAAGTTTTGTAGGAAGAGCTCGTACACAAGACCAAGGTCTCATCGTCGCACGACATTCGCCTCATCTGATTAATCTTGGACATAAAGAAAACTTCGAAATGTTCTGGGATGCTAGAGTTAGAATTGATCGCCGAACGAAAGAACTCATCACTCCCGAAGAAAAACTCAAAGATCACCCCGAGATCACAAAGCATCTAGACTCTGCTCTAGCGGCGCAAACTATTTTTCCCATTCTATCTCCTGAGGAAATGCGCGGTAAGCCTGGTAGCAATCCACTGGCCAACCTTAGTGACTCAATAGAGATCTGGGACGCCGTTATTTCAAAACTAAAGAAGACAAACGCGCCCAACTCAAAGTCTTATGTTGAACTCTTTAATAATGCTTTTCCAGGCGAGCAACACAATGCTGGTCATATGGGTAAGGCCATGGCGAGTTTTATAGGCTGGCGCTTTCAGGTCAATAACACTCCGTTTGATCGTTACCTTGGTGGTGATAATCAAGCCCTCTCTGCTAGCGAAAAACAGGGTCTTAAAGTTTTCATGGGCAAAGGCCGCTGCGCTGTTTGCCATCACGGACAACTTCTTACCAATCAAATGCTGATGAATGTTGCTGTTCCTCCACTGCACACAAATGAAGCCAGTGTTGATCGCGGCTTTAGAGGTCGATTCGCTTTCAAGACTCCAGGGCTTAGAAATGTAGCAAAGACTGCGCCCTATATGCACAACGGTGTTTTTCAGACCCTAGAAGAAGTTATTGAGCACTATGACAATGTTCCGCAAAGCCTTCGAACATTTGTCCCCAGCGAACAAACCCATCTCCCCTACCAAAGCAGGCTAATCAGGGCCGATGACCCAGAGATTCTTCAAGATATCGAAGACGATCTGATTCAGCCTTTCCTAAGAAGAGGTTTGGGTTTATCTCAAGAAGAGAAGTCCAATCTACTCAATTTCTTAAAGATTTCACTGACTTCCCCCTAGCCAATTAGTACAAGCCTAATCTGTTGCCACGACACTGGAATTCTTCCTATAAGAGCTGCCATACTCAGACTTAAGGAGGAAATATGAATCCACAAAGTGAATGTCTCCCAGCTCGCCAAGGAAAGCTTGCCAAGGATACTCAAGGAAATTTAGTTTTAATCAATGAAGGTGGCAAAGCCTTTGCTGTCGACAACGATCTCTCGACAATTTGGCTCATGCTCGATGGTCAAAAGACCTATAGTGAAATTTTAGAAACATTAAGCCAAGAGGCTCCCTACACACCAAGTGAAATCGATCCGATGGTGAGCGAAGTTTTAGAAAAACTAAAAGCCGCTGAACTTGTTGTTTGGTAAAAGGTTTATTTTAGCAATTCATCAGAAACTTCAGAGACTTCAATCTGAAGATCTAAGTCTTTATAGCGCTCCGGAACGTGGGTCAGTTTCGATCTAATTAACTCTTTTAGCTTTTTAATCGAAAGCATATTCTCATTACTCTTTTTCCACATGGCATACAGATTGATCTGCATTGGCTCTCCGACTTGAAACGTTTTCATGCCATTATATTTTTCAAGCGGATTCTCGGCCACATACATAACGCAGCGACCACGGCGACAAAGCTTTTGAACATAGTCAAAGTGATCGCTTGAAATATGCTCTTTAGGATGTATTTCTTGTTTTTTTAGATAATTCTCAATCGCTTTATTCAGGTTAGAGTCCCATGAGCTTTGGGCCAAAGGAATGTTTCGTAGAATATCCTTGGCGTCGATAAATTTATTATAGAGCTCTTCGGCGCACATGAACGTCAACTGGAAAGAGCCGATTTTTTCAAAAGCAATATTTTTACGGGTAGGCTCTTTGAGTGAAATCCCCCAATCAGCGTGACCGTTGATCAGATTTTCAACCAAGATATCGTGCTCCATCTGTCTCGATGTATTCACTGTTCCAAATGGAGTGAACATATCCCAGTATTGAGATACAAACTCAGTGGCAACGTCATACGAAATAGTTTCTTCAATCCCAACAGTAACGGGATAACCACCCACATCACTTTGAGAAACATTATCAAGTAGCTTACTGCCAGCTTCAAACATCTCACGAGCATGACCGTATAATCGTTCTCCGTCCTTGGTTAAAAAGAGACCTTTAGAGCTTCTGACAAAGAGCTTTAAGCCTAAGCCTTGCTCAAGCTTCTTTAGCTGCTCAGAGATTGTGGATGATGCTACACCGATCACTGTCGCAGCACCTTTAAGAGATTGGGCCCTGGCCACTTCGTAAAAGCAGTAGAGATGGTTCCAGTTGATGTCTTTAAGTCGTTTCAAAATAACTCCTAGCGAGTTGAAGGCTTTTCCTAATTTGATAGCTCACTACTGGTTAGCATAAACCCCTCTATCAGATCAAATTTAATTCACTAAGTGACTGATATTATGCTTAGCCAAATCAGGGTTATCCTAATCTCAGCCAAGATTCATTGAAGATTCTCTCTGAAATGCTAGATTCTCTTCATTATTTCTTATTCATAGTTACCTAACTTGGAGGAACTATCTTCGCCTTAAAACAAAACTTCTTGTCCCAGTGGTGGGAAATCGACCATTCCACCGATCCTATCAAGACTCTAGAGAAACTCGTTTCGATCTCATCAAAAAGCGACGACACCAAAGGTGTGGCCCGCGTTCAAAGCCTTCTTAAGAAGCTGTTTGAGCGAGAAGGGTTAGTTTGCTACACCCTATCCGATGAACAAAGCAAAGCTGGACCTCTTTTAATAGCCGAGCTTCCAGGCCAAACCAATGAGTGGGTCAACCTTATTTGCCACGCCGATACTGTTCACAACAAAAGCGACTTTTCATTGAAGATGAAAAAACTCTCTGACACAAAATATACAGGACCAGGTGTTATCGATAATAAGGGTGGCATCGTTGTCATTCTTGAAACAATAAAGAAAATTAAAAAACTTTTGCCTGAAAAGTCTCATCGCACTCTTGGAATAAGAGTTGTGTGTTCTCCTAACGAGGAAATTGGCTCTCCTGGATTTCATCATTACTTTAATTCATTTTCAAAAAATGCTCATGCTGTGCTTGGGTTTGAGCCGGCGGCACCAGACGGCTCCATCATTGGTTCACGTCAAGGAAATCGCTGGTATAATATTGAAGTGAGTGGGGAGAGTGCTCATGCCGGTCGAGATCATCACTTGGGTGTTAATGCGGGACATGAAGTGGCACTTAAAGCGGTTGCGCTTGAAGAACTCACTGATTATGAGCGTGGACTAACAGTTAATATAGGTCATCTTCAAGCCGGTGATAAGGTTCACAATGTTGTCGCCGATCACGCCACGGCCTTGGTCGATGTTCGCTTTAAATCATTAGAGCAGAGAAAGAATATCCACACAAAGATTGAAGCGATCTTAAATAAGAGCTCAGTCTCAAATGCTAAAGGCTCTAAGAGCGAATCGAATTGGAAAATTGTCGATGACTGCCCTCCTTTCGCCTTAGGCGAGCGCTCAAAAAAACTTTTTAATGTTTACCAACAAGCAATCTCAAAAATTGAAAAACGAAAAATCAAACTCATTCACGCCGGTGGATGTGCCGATAGCAATCACTTCAATCGTGCCGATCTGCCAATCCTTGATGGACTAGGTCCGGTGGGCGCTGAAATGCACACAAATAAAGAATGGATTGATGTCAGCAGCATTGATTCTCGCGCCCAAGCAGCGGCTTTTTTAATCAACGATCTTATGACAAACTCGGAGATAACGATGAATAAACCAAATCTACAGATAAAGCGAGCGGCTTTTTCAGACATGCCAGCAATTGCCAAAATCATTCGAAGCTCAGCCGATTGGTATAGTCCCTTCGTCTCTAAAGAAGACATGAAAGAACATCTAGTTGATGAGAAGTGGCAGAAGGTTAATTTTCCACGACGTGATTTTTGGATTGGGAAAATTGATGAGAAGCAAACAGTTGGCACAGTAAGTCTCCAATATTTTGAAAGAAGCGCCTATTTAGGCTACGTTTATCTAGACACTGCTCATACCGGCAAAGGCTACGGCAAAAAGCTGCTCGATCATGCCAAAGAAATTGCGACACAAAACGGTATGCGTCATATGGTTTTGCTCGCTCATCCAAAAGCCCACTGGGCAATCAGTGCTTATAAGAAGTATGGTTTTACTTGTATAGAAAAAGACAAAGACAAGATTCTCTCGTGGAATAATTCGTCGCTAAAACCCTATTACGAAGATGGCTTTCATCTTTATCAATTTAATCTCGAATAGGAGACAACATGCGCTTACTGATCATCCCATTTATTCTTGCCCTACTCGCAGGCTGCCAATCACAGAATAATGAGGAGACATTTACTTTTGCTTCTTCAGGTGAATTTCGCCCATTTAGCTTCACCGACGATCAAGGCGCACTTCAAGGCTACGATATCGATGTTGGTCGAGAGCTTGCAAAAAGAATGAATAAAGAAGCTAAGCCCATGAAGTATAAATTTCCAAGTATTGTTGAGGGCGTGAAAAATGGTCGTTTTGACGCTGCTGTAGCCAGTCATACTATTACAGACGAGCGTAAAGAGCACGTGGCTTTCACCATTCCTTATTATTTCTCGGGCCCGCAAATTTTCACTCGTAATGGAGAGGAATATCACGCACCCGAAGGCATCAAGACTAAGGATATCGCGGTTTCAAAGGGATCGACCTACGCGACACTAGCAGCGAAATTCACCGACAAGCTATCCGTCTATGATTCAGACATTACCGCTCTTGAGGCTCTCAATACCGGTCGTCACGATCTAGTCATTACCGATGCGATCACTGGAGCGATGGCGATTAAGCGTGGCCTCAAAGTTCAAGGACTAGAGAAATTGGGCGAGTCCAGACAAGGTATCGCTGTGGCCAAGGAAAATACAGAGCTGCTCCAACTACTCAATAAAGAATTAAAAAGTATGCAAACGGATGGAACGCTTAAGTCCATCGGTGTGAAGTATTTCGGTCGCGACATTTCGGTTTCAACTGAAATCATTAAGCCAGGAAACTAAGTGCCAAGTTTTGCTCATCTGTTTGAAACTTTCGTCAGTTCGGCACCTCTTTTTTTAAAGGGAGCGCTTTTAACATTTGAGCTGTCTCTTGCGTCTGTTTTGATCGGTCTGGCCATTGGCTTGTTCTTTGCGTTTTTATCTCTATCCAAGATTAGGGCTTTAAATGCCATTTCTAATTTTTACATCACGCTCGTTCGCGGCACACCTCTCATCGTTCAGATTTTTGTTTTATACTTTGGACTGACAGATGTGGTTCAAATCTCGGGTTTTTTGGCGGCGACTTTGGCCCTTGCTTTTCATAATGGGGCTTATCTTTCAGAGATTTTCAGAGGTGCCATTCAAAGTATTGATCGTGGACAGTATGAAGCGGCTAAAAGTCTTGGTATGACCTCCTATCAAACTTACGCGCGAATTATTCTTCCTCAAGCCTTTCTTCGCGCCCTACCGGCCCTTGGTAATCAATTTATTATCGCTCTTAAAGACTCTTCATTAGCTGCCTTCATTTCAATGGATGAGCTATTCAATATGGCTACCACTCAAGGAGCCAATAACTTTGATCAAATGACTTACTTAATTATCGTTGCGGTCTACTACTTAGTTATGGTGATGGCCCTTAGCCATTTGGTTAATCTTGTTGAAGTTAAACTCAAGCGCTCAGGAGCAACCTAATGGCTCACTTTCTAGAGGCTAAAGGCATCACTAAAAACTTTGGCGAACTCCAAGTGCTAAAAGGAATTGATCTGTCAGTAAACAAGGGCGAAGTGATTTGTCTGATTGGTGCTTCAGGCTCGGGCAAGAGTACTTTTTTACGCTGCTTAAACTTTTTAGAAATCGCAACTAGTGGCTCGATTGAAGTCGATGGGCAAGCGATCGATCCCAAGACATCCGACCTCAATCAATACAGAGCAAACCTAGGGATGGTGTTTCAGCATTTTAATCTCTTCCCACATATGAGCGTGCTTGAAAATATTATTGAAGCTCCGATTCGAGTTAAAAAAGTTAAAAAGTCTCAAGCGATTGAGACCGCTATGGTCTTGCTTAAAAAAGTTGACCTTGAAGACAAAGCTCATGAGCATCCGGCCAGACTTTCAGGCGGACAAAAGCAACGAGTCGCTATAGCTCGCGCTTTAGCCATGCGGCCATCCCTGATGCTATTTGATGAGCCGACTTCAGCACTTGACCCCGAAACTGTTGAAAGTGTTCTTAAAACCATGCGAGTTCTTGCAAGTGAAGGCATGACCATGATTGTTGTGACCCATGAAATTGGCTTTGCTCGCGCTGTGGCCGATCGTGTATGCTTTATTCACGAGGGTCGTATTTGGGAGCAAGGAAGCGCTAGCGAACTACTAGATAATCCCAAGGAAGAGAGAACCAAAGAGTTTTTAAAAGCTGTAATGGTATAGGAATGTTTATGGAAAAAATGTCAGTATTTTTTAATCAGAAACAGCTCGAGTTCGCTCCAAAATATGAGTGGGCCCTTGGCAATCGTATTAAACATCCAGAGAGCACGAAACGAGCTGAATCAATTTTCAAAGCTCTATCAAAAGATAAAAGTTTTAATATTATCGAACCTAAAAAAATTCCGATGTCTGCGATTCGCGACGTTCACGACTTTCATCTGTGGACTCTCTATAATGCTGCTGAGCAATTGCCTGATGATCAAGAATTCTACCCCAGCGTCTTTTTACAACGGGCTGGGATCGAACCAAATCCGGCAAATATTAAACACGCCGGCTATTACTGCTTTGACTCGGGAACACCGCTTAATAATAAGACCCTCTCAGCAGCAGGCTGGAGCGCGGCCTGTGCACTTGAAGCGACTAAGACGGTAGCCTCAGGTAAAGCTCGTGTCGCCTATGCACTGTCTCGCCCCCCCGGCCATCACGCCTCATTTGATACCTATGGTGGCTATTGTTATTTTAATAATGCAGCGATTGCAGCACGAGAGCTTAAGAAAAAAGGCCGTGTTGCTATTCTCGATATCGACTTTCACCACGGCAATGGCTCACAGGAAATTTTCTACGAAGATCCCGATGTTATGGTCATTAGCATCCACGGTGACCCAAGAGAATACTTTCCCTACTTGATTGGCTTTCCGACCGAGACAGGTAAAGGTAAAGGAGCTGGTTTTAATCTTAATGTCATTCTTCCAACAGGCACAAAGATCAAAGCCTACGAAAACGCACTTAAGAAACAGGTTTTCCCTATCATAAAGGCCTACGAGCCAGCTCACCTGATTGTTTCAGCAGGGTTTGATACCTACCGACTCGATCCTATTGGTCGCTTTGATATCGATACTTCTGAGTACGAGCGTATGGGTAGATTGATTAATGACTTGGGGCTTCCAACTGTGATTCTGCAAGAAGGTGGCTATCACACTAAGGATTTAGGCTCTAATGTCAGAAGCTTCCTTCAGGGCTTTCTATAAATAGTTAGGATTATCCGAACTAGGTGCTGTGTGTTTTGATTTATCATTTTCAAGCGGCCATGATCTTTGTAAACAAAAATTATCAAAGGACTGGTAAATGAGTAACGCGATGAAGAATAAGAAAATCAAAGCATTCAAATGGAACGGCCAATCTGTTTCAACCATTGAAAACTGCCATATGAGCAGTGCTGATTTCAACTCAAGTGATCTTCAACAGATTGTGATCTCAGACTCTCACCTTACGAGCATTGATCTCTCTAAGGCGCTGCTTGGCTCAAGCCAAATTTCTCATAGCAACCTATCAAAAGCGAAAATGTCTTGGACCAATATGGCGCAAACAAAAGCCTTTAGAGTTAATCTCTCTAAAGCGACGCTAGACTGCGCATCACTCGCTCACGCAGACCTCCAAGAATGTCACCTCAAAGAGACTGATCTAAGTTTTGCCAATCTACGTGAAACAACTCTACTTCGTTGTGATCTAAGAGGTGCTAATTTAGAAGATGCTGATTTAACTTTAACTAAGTTTGAAGAGTGCAATCTTAAAGGCGCGCGCTTTAATTATAGAACAAGACTTCCCTTTTCTCGCGACATGGCGACCAAAATGGGAATGATTGAAACTCGTTAGATATGCTTATACCAAACATTCATGGACTGAATAGATCCTGAAATATTGGTATTATTCTTGAGCATGCCCGCGAACTCATAGCCCGCCTTAGAAAACGTTATATTCATGCCAAATGATCGCGATCTAGCAATGGTATAAGCTGTTTTAATACCGTCCTTACTCATGGCCTCTTCCATAAAGTGCAAGAGTTCGTGAGCAAAGCCCTGTCCTCTAAAGTCAGGCATCGTCGCAAAGTCGGTCATCTCAACGTTTAGGCCTTTGCGATCAATCTCACACGCCGCTAGCGACACTAAATTATTGTGCTCATCGAAAACGCCAAAGCTTCGAACGAAGTCATTCATCACTTTGATCAAATAAACTGGGTCGCTTATTGGAAATGGATAAGTTGGAAAAACTTGACCATAAATTTGGGCCATTGCTTTGGTGTCATCAACACCAAGTTCTCTAAGCGTATGTTTAACCGGCAGGCCCTGAGCTTCAACTGTATCTTTATCCTGACTTACATCGATGATTTCTTGAACTAACTCGGGATTTTCTAATTCTCTTCGATCGGCGTCTAGGTATTTGACCATAAAGAGTGCATCTTCAAGACCGCGATAAAATCCAGGAACCGAAGCTTCGATTTCGTAACCAGAATGTAAAAAAGCATCCTGCTTCGACTTAGGTGTTTTTATAAAAATTTTTCCGTAATTATTTGTTTGCGCCAATTCTTCAATGGCGTGAATGACTTGTTTGGCAGAGGCTTCACTACTCATTTCCATCAAATAAATTCGATCATTGAGATCACCGTGCTGAATCGTAGCACCTGCTAATTTTTCAACAACATCACCAACGGTGACGACTAATTCATTTGTAGCCATGATTTACCTCGAAGAATGCAGGTACTTTAGCCTAAAGGCCTAAAAACGTAGGAATTATATCGCTAAAGTTCGGTTATCCCTAAAGGAAATCAACTCTACTAGATGGTAACGCAAGATTTTGACATAATGCTCTAAAGCTTAGGAGGTCTCATGCTGAATAGACATGGAAATAGAGTCAACAATAAGGACGATCAAATCGTTCTCGTTAATCCCGAGGGACAACAGTTTCAAATCAGCCACACGGCACATATGGTTTGGAATATGCTCGATGGCCAAACTGAAATCAAATCAATCGCGCAAAAGATTGGCACGATTGCCGAGGTTGAAGAAACCAAAATGGAAGGGCTTGTTCAAGATATTGTAACAGGACTCAAAGACGTCGACTTAGTCGGATAAAAAAAGGCCCTCTATCGAGGGCCTTAGTTTTTTTACTCTTTATCTTCTGTCGCTGGTGCAGCCTCTGCTTCAGCAGCCGGAGCCGCTTCTGCAGCTGGCTCTTCTTTCGCTGGCGGCTTACAAGCCACAACATTCGTCTCAGGCTTCATATGATACAGCTCACAACCTGTTGGAAGCTTAATATCTTTAAGCTCTAGGTGATCACCAACATCAAGTCCAGAAACATCTACATCAATAAACTCTGGAAGATCTTTTGGAAGCGCTTTAACGTCGATTTCTTTAAGAACAAGCTGTACTAGGCCACCTGTTTTCTGTCCAATTGCTGTACCTTTAATATGCACAGGAATTGAAGCATGAGTTTTCTCACCAGCTTTTAGAAGGTGAAAAGACATATGAACAAGTTTACCTGAACCTGGCTCTCTTTGAACTTCAGTTAGATTAACCATTTCTTTTTTACCATCGATCACCATATCAAGAACGCGCTCGCCAGTTGCAAGAATAATGATCGCTTCTTTTCTTTGAAGAAAAATCGGTGTTGATGGATTTAGTCCGCGAGCAAAAATAACGCCAGGTACTTGAGCATTTTTTCTGATCTGCTTAAGACTCTGTGTTTGAGTCAGACTACGTGTAGTTGCATTAATAGTTTGGTGTGAACCCATGAGACGAACCTCCTTATCAGTTCTCTTTTAAAAGCTTGGAAATAATACCACTTTATTTAGAATTTGTGAGCGGGCAAAAAAAAAGCGGCCGAAGCCGCCTTTTAAACTCAACTTTTACTCACCGAGCATAGAGCGTAGCATCCAAATTTCTTTTTCAAGCATGCCTACTTTCTCATCAGCATAAGCTGTTGTGATAGCGTCAGCGCCATCAGAAAGGCTCTTAAACTCTCCGTGGAAGAACTTAAAGTCTTCCATCAAGGCTTTGACCACATCATTAGCAGAAAAGTCTGTGCGCTCGTCTTCTTTAATGCGAGCGGTCGCCAAAATCTGCTTTAATGTTACAAGTGGCTTGCCGCCGAGTTGTAAAATTCGTTCCGCCACATCGTCATAAATTGTCGCGAACGTGCCATAAAACTCTTCAGTTTTAGCGTGTAGTCCATAAAACTGCATGCCTTTAACGTTCCAGTGATAGTTGTGCAGCTTCGTGTGCATCACATTGGCATCGGCCAAAATATTATTAAGTTTTGAAATAGTTGCTGTATTAGCCATGGAAATATCCTCCTATTTATAGCTTCTGATACTTATTTTACGGCAAAAGTATCAATCAAATCCAATTATCAATATTTATATGGCGATAGTTATTATCTATCGTAAAAATTCTTCTGCCAAACGGCTTCTACTGCCTCAGCACTCATGCCAGCAGTTATAAAATGCGCTTTCATTTGTTCAATATTGCGACTTCTCTTATTCGCACTTGCTTCCCAAAGTAGAGCAAAGCTTTGTTCTACCTCTTCATCATCGCGATTAAGATCAAGCAGATCCCACAGGAAAGCAGTCACACGCCATTCGTTTCGAGGCCCCTGACAAACGTCAGCCGGAACGTGTTCGATACGAAGTGGTGCACGACGAGGCACCATATACTCAAACTTTGCATCAGCGTCGCTGCGATCAATTTTCAACCAGGCCGCAAAAAATGAAGCCCATCCTTCAGACAAAGCAAGTGCTTCTGAGTAACACTCATCAATTCGGTGAGGGCCTCCGCCAAATGAACCCATACGTGCTTGATCATAAATAGCATGGCCTAACTCGTGACCGACCACATCCCATTGATAACCTTTTGTGATGCGAACGCGATCACCGCTATAGTAGTCACCATTAGCAGGGAAAATGATACTCACTTTTCTAGACCACAGATTAATAATATTAGCGGCCGTCATTCGAAGTTCGGCAGAGCGTGCAATATCCCACACGGCAGCCAGCTCACCTGCTGGAGACTTCTCGTCATAAACGAGTGTGTGTGAATGACCGCACTTCCCTTCAAAGCCCAGCTCGTAAGTATCTCGGTCTTCAATCACAAAGCGTGAACTTTGTGTCTTAGCATAAACCCGAAAAGACTCTTCGCCGTTTTTACATTTAGAATCTAGGTTAAAATCTATCGGCGATAATTCAATTCGCTTACCGTCTTTGATAAGGACGAGGTCAGCGCGGGTTTTGCCATCGCGGGCAAGGGCGCTTTCAACTCGATCGGGCATAACAAAGTTGGAACTAAATAAATTTCTCTTTTCAGTCGCTGCTGACAAATCGCTATCATTTGTTAGCACTGTAGAGTGTGCATTAAGGCTTAAGCCTAGCACTAGGGCAGTTATCAGTGAGCGCATCCGTGACTCCTTAAATAAATTATGGGCTATTCTCCCCTTGGATATACCGAAGGGCCAGTAGCAAAAGCCGAATTAGACCAATTAACGCCAAGCATACAAAGACACAGCCTAGACAAAATTAGCGGCGTTGCGTAAACATTTCAAGAAATCAGACTAAATGTTGTGAATGCGATAAGACCGGCTGCATGAAAAAATATCATCCCTATGAACTAAGCTATCTGAGTCAGAAGCAGTGGAGAGAAATACCGCTGGATATGCTGCATTTTGATATTAAAAAGTCATGGCTACATGAATGCATTGAACAGGTAAAATCTGAACTTCGAAGCAAAGGAATTAAACCCTTCTTTCATACATGGGTTTCTGATGAGTGGTTCTCGCCCGATGGATGTCCAGGAATTGCTGTCCCATTCTACTTGTTCCATCCAGCGCTCATTAAAGCATGTCGCTCACACGGACTACCTGTTGAAGGCACAACGAGAACCAGGGCAATCAAACTGATTCGCCACGAAGTTGGTCACGCCATAGAAAATGCTTGGCGACTTCGAAGAAAAAAAGAGAGACAACAACTCTTTGGCCACTCAACCACTCCTTACCCTAGTATCTACAATCCATGCTTTGAAACAACCAACTTTGTAGAGCATTTAGGAGAGGGATACTCTCAGTCTCATCCCGATGAGGACTGGGCCGAAACTTTTGCAGTCTGGCTTGGTCAATCAAAGCGAACTTGGGCCAAAAAATATGCAGGAACTCAAGCGCTGGAAAAGCTGCGCTACTGCGAAAAAGTCATGAGTGAAATAGCAGGGACAAAGCCAATTAATACTGAGAAATTTGTTGTTTCACCGATAGCTGATCGAAAACAAACCATCGGACAGTTTATCGATCAATCCGCCTCCGCTCGATTCAAAAGTGTGGTGAAAGCGGTTCAAATGCCAAAAAATTCCCCGATTATTTCTAATCCTGATATTCTTAAAAAAGCAGATCAAATGCTTAAAGAACATGGACTAGGATTCTTAATGTGAAGAAGTCGCGATTGATGGTGCTTATGCACCGAGATCTGGTTCCAAAGAGTGGGGCCAAGAGATCTGAGCTGGATGTAGATCGTTGCCCTTGGATCACTGAGCTCGACGTCATTACGGCCTTAAAAAAGCGCGGTCATGAAGTTCTACCTCTTGGGATCTATGGCGATTTAAAGCCAATTCGTGACGCGATTGAGGAATTTAAGCCCCACGCCACTTTTAATTTGCTTGAAGAGTTTGATGGTGAAGCTTTGTTTGATCAAAATGTCGTCAGCTATCTCGAACTACTGAGACAACCTTACACCGGTTGCAATCCGCGCGGGCTGATCTTGGCGCGCGATAAAGCCTTAGCCAAAAAAGTTTTAAACTATCACCGCATTAAGACACCGGCCTTCGCCGAGTTTCCTTTATGGGCCGGTATAAAAATTCCAAAAGAGTTGCCCTACCCCTGTATCGTGAAATGCCAAATGGAAGAAGCATCGCTTGGAATTTCTAGATCATCTGTTGTTCGATCAAAGGACAAGCTGATTGATCGAGTCAACTGGATTCACGACAAGTTGGGCTATCACGCTATTGCCGAAGAATTTATCGAAGGGCGCGAACTTTATGTTGGGGTCTATGGCCATCAACGCCTTAGCACCCTGCCGGTTTGGGAAGTTGCCTTTGATAAAGTGCTTGAGCCCGGTAAAGAAATTTATACTCGCATGGCCAAGTGGAACCCAGACTATCGCGCTAGAAAAGGCATCAAGTCAGGTCCGGCCAAACTCTCCCCAGCGCTTGAAAAGAAAGTCCTCGATATTTGCAAGCGCACCTACCGCGCGCTTCATTTATCCGGTTACGCCAGGATTGATCTTCGAGTCACTGAGCAAGGTGAGATTTACGTGATTGAGGCCAATCCCAATCCCAATATTGGTCGCGACGATGAGTTTGCAGAAAGCGCCAGTCGCAAAGGGATTAAGTACGATGATCTTGTGGAGAAAGTTGTCTCACTGGCTTACGCCAGAAGTACGATCTATAACGATTAATTCAAAATAGGGACGATTTCTTCTTTTGAAAGCTTAGATGCTTTAAGCATGATGTCAGCTCTAAGCTTATCTAGATTTAAGCCCTTAATAACTTCGTCATGGGCTTGTTTTAGCTGCCCATGATTTTTAGCAAGATCTGACCACAATCCTTCTACTTCATCTTTAAATTCAGAAGCAGAACAACTGCCAAATGTAACGGCCCACAAAAGACTAGCGAAGAGTTTATTTTCCATATCGCGCATTTGAGGAGCACTACCGCCCTTTTCAAGTTCTTGCATACACGATTGAGTGTTTTGAATAAATGAACCTGAAAAAAGCTCGAGTTGTTCTTTGTTAAATTTTCCGGGAAAAGTGAAGAGATTTTTAACCATTTCAAAAGCGGCACGTTCACGCTTTTTGAATTCTTCAAGTTTAGACAGTTTAATCGCTTGGGCATACAGCAGAACTTGAGCGCGACGTTGATCGTCGAGCCCATCAAAATTAGCTTTAAAATTTTGCAGGAGTTCTGCTAAGCCGAGCATCTCTATTCCTTATTTTTATGATCGATAATATGTAGATCGCGTTGTGGGAATGGAATGCTAATACCTTCTTTATCAAAGGTCATTTTCACTTTTTCAGTCATATCCCAATTATAGGCCCAGAAGTCATCATTCTTTGCCCAAGCGCGAACCTGAAGATTGACTGAACTATCACCCAGCGAGTGAACGATCACCAGTGGCGCTGGGTCTTTAAGTACACGTGGATCTTCATTTACTAGACGAGTGAGAATTTCCTTCGCCTTTTTTAAATCGTCGCCATAACCGATACCAAAGAGCTGATCAGCCCTTCTGGTGCCATTGATTGTAAAGTTGGGTAGTGCTCCGTTGGCGACAGAGCCATTGGGCAGAACAATTCTCTTGTTATCAATCGTGTTCATAATGGTATGAAAAACATTGAGCTCGCGAACAGTTCCCTCGTAGCCTTGAGTTTGGATAAAATCACCCTCTCTAAAGGGCTTGAAGATCAAGAGCATCACTCCGCCAGCGAAATTTGCGAGGGAGCCCTGAAGAGCCAAACCTACCGCCAAGCCAGCTGAACCCAAAACAGCAATAAATGAAGTTGTTTCAACTCCGAGAATACTGATCACAGATATTACAAGTGCCACTTTAAGAACGAGGTCACTTAGAGAAATTAAGAATGTTTTTAAAGAAGTATCGTATTTTTTGATACTCATGACTTTATCAAAGAACTTATCGAGAACTTTAATCAGTCGAAGACCTATAAAGAGAGTAACGAGGGCCAAGAATATTTTTGGCGCATAGGCGACGGCCTGCTCTCTAAATTGTGGTAAAATTTCTTGAATCTTTGTTAACTCATTAAGAGCTGGGTCCAAAACTGCCTCCAAGTGCTGTTATCAAGCGATTACAGTACTTTAAGCAGATTCATGCGTCACGATGAAATGCACTAACTAAGGCAAAAGCTTATCTATAGCGGCTTTAATCTCTTTTGATTCAGGTTTGATGGTGGATGAGAAACGTTGCACAACGCTTCCATCGCTTGAGATCAGGAATTTCTCAAAATTCCATTGAATATCTTGTGTCTCTTTTGAACTCTTAATTAATTTTTTATACAGCTCTACTTTTTCGCTGCCAGAAACGATCGTTTTTTTAGTGATGGGAAAGCTTACACCGTAATTAAGTTTACAAAACTTTGCCACGTCTTCATCAGATTCAGGAGTTTGACCACCAAAATCATTACTTGGAATACCTATGACGGTGAGCCCTTTTTTAGCGTAGGTTTGACTTAGCTTTTCGAGTTCATCCAGTTGAGGAGTGTAACCGCATCTGGTTGCAATATTGACGACTAAAACAGGACCCTTTGAAATCTTTAAATCTTTTCCGCGGGCCGACTTCAATTCAATTCCATCAAAGAATGAATTGGCATGCAAATTAAAGCTAAGGAGCAAAAGAGTTAAAAAATATTTCATAAATTATCCTTAAACAGGATTGTACAACAAACTCTTCAGATCGTACTGCTTGTCTAACTCTTCTCCAACTAGTCCGCCATGAACCACGTGAAAAGCGTAATGCATATGCAGGCAGCGGACTCGCTTAAAGTTTTGAATGCCGCCGATACCCGTCTCGCGAATTACTTTTAGGTACTTCTCTTCAATTGAATTTTCATCGTGAAGAGATTTAAATAAAGCCCACCTTAAATCGCGATAGAGTTCATTATCGTTTTGGATTCGGCTTAAGAAATCTTCGTTATTAGGAATGATTTCGTTTTCAAAATCTTTAATCCACGCTGTTCGCTCAATATCGGCAATGGCCTTATGAAGGATTGGACTGGTAAGCCAATAAAGCGATGGGAAGGGTCTATTATTTGGAAATGGATCGACTTTCAAAACTGCGGGCTGATGCTCACAGTCTCTTGCCATAACTTCAAGAGCTCCAACCGGAGCCCTGCCAAGTTGCATTGTAATAATATCGAATTCATCTTTAGAAATCATGCAGTATGGATGCCCTTACTCTAGATTAAAGTCAAGGTTTGCTTAGTTCTTTTGAGTGGTTAGCATCATAAAGTTGTCATTAGCAAAGTCTTTGGCCCAGCGATTAAAAGGCACCTCTCTTCCATTAACAATAAAATGCTCAAGACTAGCCAGTATGGCAATGCTTCCATTGGCTCCAAGGTCCTTATAGTCACCCAAGGTATGCACCCAGCTTCTGTTTGAAATTGCTGGTAACTGCGGGAACTTATCGGGGTGATAATTAAATAAAGACTGACAACTAAACAATCCAATCACTTGATGCTGAGGGGCTTTATCTGCAAGAGCCGAAAGACTTTCCTCTATACCTAAGTTTTTAGGATCAAGACTTTGGCCAAAGCCTGAGTGACCATCATAGACAAAAATGTCCGAGGTCACTAGGCGCTTGCCTACCTCTCTTTTAAACGGTTCATAATTACTAGAAGTCGATTTTGAATTTCCAAGAATGATGTTAATAGTCATGGACTTCTTACTGGCCTTTAACTTACCTCTTAGTTCAACCCGGGCGAGCTCACTTTCTATGTGAATTTCTTTATGCTCAATCTCCATATTCATGCCTAATCGCCAAAGTATGATGAGCATTTTATCAACGGAGAGATCTTCTTCCTTTGGACGCTGAAACATGGGAAGAATTTTTTGGTGATCATTCGAACTCTTAGCAATCAAAGATTGTTCAATGGCTTGGGCCAACCAGTCATTTGATAGTTTTTTGTAAGCATCTCGTTGAAAGCCGATGACTATCGCCATTTCTAGTGGAGACCCCTTGCTTGCCAGTTCCTTAAAAGGCAAACTAGCCTTTGTCTCTGAGCGATAGTCAAAGATCCTGGTTTTAAGCTTGGTATAATTTTCACCATCTTTATACCACTTAGAGCAGTCGAAATTTTTCCCATCAGCGCTTTGCCCTTTTAGATTTGGATCCCAAAAATAATAAAAGTCGCCATTATACATTTCTGTATGGTCAGACGATATCTTAACACCTTCAGGGTTAATACAAGGGTTTGTTGTGATGGTATCCCCGCTAATAGGGTTTTTAATTGGTAGCCAATCTGACTTTGGGACAACTTCATAAATTGTCTGTGGATCGACTGGTACATTAAATTCGAATTGACCGGAATCTAACCCTGTCGCTGCCCCCGATAAGCAAAACAAGGCGCGAAACTTCACCTTGCCACTCACTTTCAGCGCTGGCTCGCCCTTTTTAACACCAGCAGCAATCACTCCACGGTAGTACTGCGCCATGAGCGGAGGATAGAACTTGATTCGATCCTCTTTCATTGAAATTGTCGTGACATCATAGGGATAAATCGCTTCTTCACTTTTAACTTCTTGAAGATCGACTGAGTCTGGATACATCGACATAAAGCGAGCCCCAGCTTTTTCATTAACAAAACCAAAGCTAAATGGAAGATACATCGTTCCGTAGTAGAGAATATTTAAGAAGTAATCTTGGTTAGGAGAACCATCGGCGTTTTTAGGAAGTGCATTTTTGGATACGATATAATTGGCATCGTATTCGATTTCAACATCTTTAACTCGGCCGATACAGCTGAGGTTTTCTTGCTTAACCACTTCTGAAGGCAATTGTACGGCTGACTTCTTGTCGCAAGCAACAAGAGAGAAAACTAATAAGAGTAAAAAACACTTTTTCATGCAACATCCTTGTCGCGACAATTAAGAATTAATTAGAAGCTTGATTCAAGCGCTTCAGCGGCAAAAGAGTCATTATAATCAACTGAGAATCCCCAAGACGCAGTCAACTGACCATCTTCACTTTGCGTAAACTGCTTTTCAACGGCTACGTTAGTAATCATGAGAGCGGCCACTAAAAATGTTTTAAACCAGTTACGAAGTTCCATATGCTTTCCTTTTGTTTCGAAAGTTCTATGGACTCAGTTTACTCTCAGTCTTGCCTTATACAAATTTCAGTTAGTTAGCCTGTTTTTGCTGCCTTAAAGGGTTGGCACGTGGAATATCAGAAGCTTAGAGCCCAGCTCGCCGCTTATCTCTGTGTGAGAATCCCAATGTCCGTAGGCATCGCGCTGATTAAGCTCTACACCATTGGCACTAAGGCTTCCCGACACGTTGAGAATATAGGTGCCTAGTCCGGCCATTGGGGTTTCTAGCTTTAGACTCTCGTTACCAAGTTCTGCCATGCCGACAAAAGCGTCTTGGTTGATAACCAAAGTTGCATCGCTTTTATAAGTTTGCGTAGGCGAAACCAACCACTTAATCTTTCCCTGAGAAAGAGTGTAGTCCATTTGCTGATAAGAGGGTTTCAGTCCATTTTCCCTTGGTACAATCCAAATCTGAAACAGTTTAAGCGTTTCGGCGTCAGGGTTGTGCTCAGAGTGTCTGATCCCTGTTCCGGCCGCCATCATTTGCACTTGGTTTATTTTAATATCGCCTTCAGTGCCAAGACTATCTTTGTGAAGCACACGGCCTTGCAGCGGAATAGTGATAATCTCCATGTCTTTATGGCCATGGGTATCAAAACCAGTTTCTCCGGCAATAATGTCATCGTTGATTACACGAAGGGCACCAAACCCCATTTTCGCTGGATGATAGTAGTTACCAAAGCTGAAGCTGTGAAAACTCTCGAGCCAGTCAAATTTTACATGACCGCGCTCTGATGCTGGATGATGAACTGTTTGCGTATTCATAGAACCTCCACTGAAGAGGATGGCCTCATTTTATATAATAAAAAATTATTTTTATACTACCAAGAAGATAAGAATTATCTATAATGATAAGTAAGTTTCTATAATTAAAGGTTTTTAAAGCCTACTAGCTGAGCATAGAATTAAGTATGGCCGTTTCAAAAATAGATGCATTTGATTTTCCTGAGGGTACTCGCCTGTCGCGAAAGTACGAAATTGTCTCCAGACTTGGTGGTGGCTGGGAAGGCGAAGTCTACCTGGTGCGCGAAGCTGGTACAGATATTCTGAGGGCAGCTAAGTTTTTTTATCCGCAAAGAAATTTAAAAAATAAAACCGTAAATTTCTATGCCAAAAAACTGCATAAGCTTCACAGTTGTAACGCCCTCATCAAATACTTATCTCAAGATATTATTATTCACGAGGAAGAAGAGATTACATATCTCATCTCGGAGTTTGTGGAAGGTAAAACGCTTTCCGCTTTCTTAGACACAAGAAAAAGAAAGCGCCTGTCGCCCTTTCAAGGACTTCACCTTCTCTACGCCATTGCTAAAGGTGTCGAAGAGATTCACTATCTCAAAGAATATCACGGCGATCTACACACAGATAATGTGATCGTAACCAAATTTGGTCTCGAGTTTGGAGTTAAACTTATTGATGTTTTTCAATGGGGTAAAGCAACTAAGGGTTCAATCCAAGACGACGTTACCGACATGATTCGTATTTTTTACGATGCCTTAGGTGGAGCCAAGACTTACGCCTCTCAACCACCAGAGATCAAAGATATCATTTGTGGCCTTAAGAAATCGATTATTAAGAAGAAATTTAAAACGGCTGGTCAGCTCAGAATTTATCTCGAGCATATGCACTTGGAAGTAATCTAAATGTCTGAGCCAATTCAAAGCGATCAGTTCTTTAATACTAGACACGAGCAAGTTCAGCATATTGAACTTGGTAAAAATAAGCTGGCTTATTTTACAACTCCCTACGGCGAAATGAATCAAGATAGCATTGGCTATTTTCATGATCCTGATAACCAAACGATCATTATGCTACTGGCCGATGGTATGGGTGGACATAGTGAGGGAGAAAAGGCTTCAAAAGCTGTCATTCAAGGTATCATTAACGAACTTAAGAATGCTAAAGAGACTGGGCCAATCGCTTCAATTATCGAAGCCATCGATGCAGTTCACAAGAAGATTCAACGCAACTGGAATGATGCCGGCACAACGTTGTCGGTTGCCGAAGTGAACGATAAGACCGTGCGATTTTATTCTATCGGCGATTCCCCGGCGCTACTCTTATCTTCAACTGGTGAAACGCTTTATCAAAGTAATCTTCACTCTCCAAAAGACTTTGCTTTAAAGAGCGGATTGTTTGCCGAAAAAACGATTATGCAAAAGGAGCAAGATCACTACGTCTCTAATGTTGTAGGGCTTGATGATTATTTTGTAGAAGTTAGTCCCTCTTTGAAGTTATCTAAAGGCGATGTTGTTCTCATCTCATCAGATGGATTATTTGATAAGAATTTCACTTATCAATTTGCTCTACCTAACGCTAATTACGAAGAAACTCTGCAAGCCCTGTTGGAACAAACGGCCTTAAAGTCTGATCAACGCCACGAAAGTCTTTTTGATGACACCAGCTTTCTTTTCTTTCAAAGGTAACTCATGAAAATTTTAATCCTAGTACTAAGCATTTGCAGTGCTTCACAAGTTTTTAGTACCGAGTTAAAGCCAGGACAGTGGAGCACGGAAAACGAAGTCAAAGTGAACGGCAAAGTGCTCGATATTCAAAAACAAATTGATCAGGCCTTATCAATGATTCCGGAAGCTCAGCGCGCCAAGTTCATCAAAGTAATGGAAGAGCAAATGGGTGGTAATGGACTGCTCTCAGGCATGGCGACTAAATCCATGTGTCTGACTAAAGAGATGACCAAGGACCCTCTCTCTTTTATGAATAAGCAAAAAGAGTGTAAAGGCACTCCTGTTAAAAATGAAGCCAAGCTCAAAACATTTAAAGTGAAGTGCGATAATGGTGCCAACGGCCTTCTGACTTGGAAGATCAGTGATGATAAAAACTATCACGGAAACTTTGTCGGCAAATCAGAGAAACAAGAAGACATTGAAGTTCAATTTCGCGGTAAATTTAAACAAAGTAAATGTTTGTAGTTATTTGGTCACGACCTCTGAACAAAGAACAGGGTCGTGATTAAGAGATTTAAACAACTTCATCTTAAAACCGCCCTTAGCATTAATTAACGCCTCAGACATTTTATCGATGGCGGTAACAGATAACACGGCTTGAATATAAGCTTCGATTAAATCATCCAGTCCAATTCCTAGATTATTAAAATCCTTTCGATCCATCAGCATCAGGCGATGAGTATCCGAATCCCATTGATCTTTGCCTTTTTTAATCGAAAGATTAGTTCCTAATAACTCCCACGAAGATTGGCCTGGCTCCAGACTTTCAGTTAACGGAGCTCTGGTTTTTCTGGCATAAAGTGCTGCCGGCCTAAAGCCCTGTGGTGTTGAGTAAACCATCATGCGAAGATCAGCGACGTAAATCTCGCCTTTTTTATTGGGAACAGTTCCAATATGAAAGTATTTTCCCTGATCAGTTTTTGAACTCCATTTGGCATGTCCAATCAGTGATTGAACAATAAATTGATCGTAATCGTGCTCCATCTGCATAAACTCTTCAAGCTCGACCTCACTGGTAATAGTGAATACGCCCTGGCCTGCATTTGAGTAAGGATTTTTAATCACGGCAAATCCACCAAAGCGCTTCACGCACATAGGAATCTCAAGCTTGCCAACACCTTCAACTGTTTCAGGAATATGGATATTGAGTCCATCACTTCTAAGTGTTGCATTGAAAATATCGTAGGCTTTGGCCGCCACTAATTTGTTTCGCCCACCGGCCAGACACACCAACGTCGAGTTATAGACAAAGGTTTTAGTAATAACCGGAATACGATTCCACGGCTTTTGCGTCACGTAGCGCAGACACGCTCTAATAGGAAGCTGCTCCCCTTCAGGTGTTTTAAAATGCAGTAGCCCATCAATATTTGTGACCAGATTATCTTCACCATCAAAACAAGGTACAAGCCAGACATCCTCCCCAGTGAGATCGGCCAAGGTGGCCGCGTAACCAGTCACTTCCATGGGGTTTTTATCGTAGATAACGGCCAAGACACCTTTAGATAGACGTCTGCCTTTTAACGCCGCCAAAAAACTTTCCTCTATGAGAAAGCGATAGCCTCGGTGCTCATCGCCGTCAGATCTAGGCGGCATTGATTTTTGACCAGATGGGCAAGAATTTGTTTCCAGTACAACCATCTGACGATTGCCATGCTCAGTAGTCACGTAAAAAAGGTCGGCCCCTCCCCAATGAAAAAACTTGGCGGGAGTATTTAAAAGTACGTTTAAACTCTCGCCGTTTACTCTTGGGTTGAGATAGGCGTAGCGACCCACTAATTGGTTGTGATCGAGGTTAAAAAAATGGGCCACCATCGGATGGATCTGGGCGTTCAAAGCTTTAGGGTAAAAGTGCTCTTCTGGCTCAAACTGGCCCGGTCGATACACTCTCGCTTGGCGAGTCATGGTCGGTCCTTCATTAATGTTGAGCTGAAATTATCGTCGTATCGCAGGTGAAATCAAAACAAAAAAAAGAGGCCCGAGGATAACTAGGAGGATATCGCACGAGCCCCAGCAGTTAAGCCACCAGTGACCCCGAAAGCAATAGGAGCCACCAGCGAGCCCATCCTAACACCATTTTTAAAATTCTCAACAAGGTGAATAATTCTGAGCATTTGACGGCTAGCATCAATAAACAATATTGATGTCGCAAATTGTGCTTGCAGTCAAACGAAGACAGGAATATTCTTGGTCTGCAGATAAAATCAACAAGACTGCAAAGGAACATTTCTAGTTAGCGTGTCATGAGTACCTTGGGCGTCAAACAACTATTAACTGTTTCTTCAATCGAGAATTCTCTTATCAATTTTCAAACCATAAAGCTTGCCTACGCGAGCTCATTAATCTCAGGAGATTAAGATGAACTTTTTGAAACTACTTCTAGCACTCGCTCTTATCGCTCAAGTTAATTTTGCAACAGCTCAAGATGATATGTCTGAAGAGAGTTGGGGCGAAGAGACAACAATGCCTGTTGCGACTCCTATCGTAAATGAAGATGCCGCTGGCGAAGAAGAAATGCCAGTTTATGATGAAGGTTCTGACTACTAATATCTTCGTCTTAGTACTATACTCATCCTGTGGAAAAACAAATCTGGGATGAGTATCAAATTGATCTTCAGTCATCGGGCCATTGGAAAATTGGCCCTTTGCATTTATGGGTCACAAGGTTCAAAAATGAATGGCGCATCAGCAGCCTAAGCAATCATGATCCCGATGATCGAACCATTGAGATTGAAGTCCCCTTTAAACTGCCACTATCAGAAGATTTAGAGACTAATCGCTTTGGTGGAAAAGAAACAACGCCGTCAATAAGATTCACACCAGTGCTCGCCGATCGACCTGTTGTGATCAGACCAGAAATGCCATTTTATCTTCCCTCTACAGAAGAAGTGACGATCTATGTTTCAACTCCACTATGGCTCAATATTACTGTCGAACCACACTCGCGAAAGCTTTTACAAGTCCCTATTCTGAGACTCTCGGACTCATGGTTTGGTCCAGATCCGACGGAGGGCGAATTATGTTACGCCGCCAGAACAAAGGCCAAGCTGCGTTTTGAAGACTTGACTCTGATTCAATACAGAGCGCTTACTAAGATTGTTCTAAAAAACTCTTCTTCTAAGCAGCTCTTTCTTGAGCGCATAAAAGTGCCAGTCAATAACCTTTCACTTTACAGCTCTAAAGAAGCAGGACTTTTAACAGAGACTATTACAATCATCAAAGAAGATGACCAAACCGAGATGAAGATGCGTCTGGAAAAACCGGTCGAGTCCGAATTTGGAAAGCCTTCTAAAATTGCCATGCCAAGAGAACCACTACAAAAAAATATCTTTCTCAAGGCCATTAATACACTCATCGGGTAGCAATCATGAACAAACTCATGTCGCCGGAAAATTTCAAGATTTGGTTAGAGGCTGCCTTTCTAGCTTTAATTGGATTTACGGCCGTCCGAATCGCGGTCAGAGCTTCTTGTATGGCCCTCGCGAAGGGACTGGACGAAAATAAATTACTCATCTTCAGTAAGCTCACGACTTATGTTCTGAACACTCTTATTCTACTTTTGGCCTTAGATTTTGCCGGAGTAGAGCTTAAGCTTCTTCTAGGAGCAGCAGGGGTTTTCACTGTTGCCATCGGTTTTGCCTCTCAGACATCTGCCTCAAACTTAATCAGTGGTTTATTTCTTATTGCCGAGAAGCCCTTTAAAAAAGGCGATGTAATTACTGTTGGAGAGAGAACAGGAGTTGTCCTAGCAATTAACCTCTTTTCAACCAGACTTAGAACTCTCGATAACTTGCTCGTTCGCGTTCCCAACGAGACGTTGATGAAAAGTGAGATTACTAACGTCACCCACTTTCCGATTAGGCGGGCCGATCTTCAGATCCCACTCTCCTTTGATGCTGACTTGGCCAGAGTCGAAAAGGTTTTACTTGAGCTGGCTGAGTCCTCTGGACAATGCCTTGATGAGCCAAAACCTATTTTTATAGTTCAAGGAATTAGAGAATCAAGATTAGATGCTCAGTTTTCCTTTTGGATTCATAGAGATAATTTTCTTAAAACGAAAAATGCTTTTTATGGGCGAATGATAACAGCGTTCAAAGAAAGTAATATCGAAATATCCCTGCCGAAGATGGTTCATATCAACAGGGATTAACAAACCTTCTTGATTATTGAGATAGCATCGTCACGCTAGATCTAATTTTACTGCGTTTTGGAGTCGTACGAGGCTTAATCGCTGCCTTGAGCTTATACACTCTATCTTCAGAACTATAGTCGATGATCAGACCAAAATTTTCGATTCTGCGTCTTAGGTGCAGGATATGAACGTTAAAGCCTGAGGCACGCGATTCTTTTGCTCCTGGGCTTTTCCAAATCTGAGCAGAAATTTCAGGTTTCGTTAAACCACGCTCGCCCGCTTCAAATAGTGCTTTTAGAATCACAAGTTGCTTCTTAGTAAGATCTTCGGCAATCTCACTCGGAACACCCATCATGGTTCCACCAGTAGAATAACGTCCTAGGCTAACTAAGCGAGCAAAACGAATTCTAAGTTCATCGCTGTCAAAGTCTTCACTAACAAAATCAACCAAGACTGGCGAAGGGTCCTTAGCGATCTCTTTTAAAGTTTCTTTATTGGCCCAGACAAAACACCAGATATTTTTAGCTTCACAGATATTACAAAGCTCTTCCAAGTCGGATGCGTTTTCCATACGAGTAAAAACAATAGAAGTCTCCGGATTTAAACTTTCAACCTCTGGTGGCCAAGCTTCAACCTGTTGAACGCTACCAAATTGGGCAAGAACATCAAGAGATGAATGGTTACTGGGGATATTAAATGCATAAATTCTCACGAGCACTCCTTCGTGCGGTTAAATCGTAGGAACATTATTCGCGCCAATGTCCTGCCTCGTGAAGGGAGGAGTATTTTTTCAAATAGAGCAAAGCTAGACAGCAAACCTTGTTTTCCTCTTAAATATTGGGTACTTAAGCGACTAATTCTTACATGAGTGCTTGTAAAACTGAGCATTTCCGAGTAAATATATTTTATGTTTGATGTGGAAAAAATTAACTCTAGTACCCTCACACAGCTAGGTAGCATCATTGGTTTGCAAAAAAGCCAAGTCGCTAATCTCAGGGCTGGAAAGCGCGAAGTTTCCGCCATGGAAGTCATTCTCCTCAACGAACATGAAGATAATTTAATATTGCGCTTTTTTAATTGGCAGGCTGACGAAATTCTATTTTGGAACAACTTGGAAAGCCTTCAAAGTATGATCTCAAAGCCTGATGCCCAAATGGCAGAGCTGTTCTCACTTGATCAACGTACCTATCGCTTTAACAGAGCAAAGGCCAAGTCTCTACCTTGGCGTGCCTGTGAGTACTTTCACCAGCGCTATAAGATACATCCTGTCATGTGGTTTACACACGACATTGATATCGACTGCTTAGCTAAGAACATGAACTCTCCTTTTAAGAGCAATGCCTATCTTCCAGCTTCATTTGAAGGTGGAGGCAGTAGGATGCGTACTTTTGCCAATACTGTGCTGTATGCAAGAAAGACTTGGGGTAATGAAGTGGCCAATGCGCTCCTGGCTTCCATGCAAATAACTCAAGACTCGCTCTCATTTCCTGAAAAAAGTATTTCTATTTGCGTTTTTGCCTCTCTTCACCAAAAGCTTAGACAATTCGGCGCCCAGGATCAGCACTTTATTGAGATGGGATCAAACAATGTGATGAATGAGATTAACCGCAGACTATTTGCACAGCATATTCCTAAAAACTGTAAGACGATGTCACAGGTTCTATCCTACTTTGCAGACCATCTTGTCGCCAAAATTGACACCAACAAGATATACAAAGTGATAGAATCCAATGAAACATTTTTAAATGTTCTTGTTACACCCACACAGTCATTTAAAGAATCTTTTAATGAATTAGGACCTTACTCTGAGTATGAGATAGCCCTTTTTACAAAGGGACATATGATTATTACACCGACGTATTTCGGGTTTAAGCCATTTTTAAAAGTAGAGCTCGAATATAATGATGAAACAGGTGCGGCTAACTACAAAGCATTCTATAGCTGAGCTGAGTCCTGGTTAACTTGATCACTTGATCCCATGCTATTGACAAGGTTTAAGAACCAATTTTTGTCATAAAGCCATGGCGTGTGATCTAGGTAGTCATTACGAAGAATATTGAGATTAGAATTAAGTAGAAATTGAGCATTATAGCATTTCTCATTTAATGATAAGATTAGTGTGGCCCTCTCACCTAAAGACTCTAGTTTAGTGCGCTCACTCCAGTCGTAATTTCCAATACCACTTGTAAAAAGTGTGACATTGAAAGCTGGGTCCTGCTTTTTTGCTGCGGCAAAAAGTTTCGATGTGACTCTTTCACTTGGCGAGTGCATGGCCCCAATAAAACTGACAATATCGGAATCACTTCGCTGTGGATTTTGAAAAGCAGTAAATTCTGCGACGGGGGTCATGACAGGTCCAATTTCTTCTAGTCCTTCAATTGGTGCCATCCCACAAAGATAGATTTTAATGTCCGGTCTAATGAGCGCAACATTCAAGGCAATATGAGCACCCAGTGAGTGCCCGAGCACTAGCGCATTGGCAGGAATCTTTTTTGCATAAAATTTTACAATTTCTTCAATCGAGTACTTAGAGACATCGTCCCTACTTTGCCCATGGCCCGGCATATCGTCGCTCAGAAAGCCCTCTGGGGCACAAGTTGAGTCCTGACCATTACCGTGAATAAAATACTGAATTCGCTTCATATTCTCTCCTAAACAAACCTTTTAGCACCAACTGATATGAAGATAAAGGCTTCCAAGGAGGTATGAAACAATTACTTAAAACTCCCCTGACATATAAATTTATTATAGAAAAGCTCCGTTGTTGGCTCTTCGAGTGCAGCTAAATAGTGCTCTACAAACTTGATAGAGTTCTTTCCTAGCAAGTCTTTCAAAAGGTCAGAAAGAGCAAAGAACCTTTCTTGGTATTGGTCCTTTTCGTGTGTCAATTCTTCACCTGTAAAATGCATCGGGATAATGCGACTTTCAAGTTTATTGAGCTTAGAGTGATACATGTACATTCTAAGCTTTCTTCCAACAAACATATCAAGTTCTAATTTGGATTTTAGCTGATTCAGAGTTGTATTGAGCCATTGATCCTCTGTATGTATATTGAACAAGATTCCATCGCTATCGATAATGACAAGCTTACCATTTGCCTTAAGAGACCTCGCCAGTGTATCGATCGCGACTTGTGGATTAGGAAGATGGTGCATGACAAACCGAGAGAGAATTAAGTCATATGAATTTTCATCTAATGTGTGACTCATTAAATCAAAATGCTTAAAGATAGGCTGAGCGTTCTTGAATTCGCTATGACAGATTTTCTTTGCTTGAGCAAGCCTGGTTTCAGAGTAATCAATCGCTGTCATCGACTTGGGATTAGTTTTTTTTAACACATATCTTGTAAGAACTCCGGTACCGCAACCTGCATCAAGAATATCCATATTGTCCGTAATTTCTATACCTGCCAGTTCCTCGTTCACATCATAGTTTTTCATCAAGTTTTGCTTTTCGAGGCGATTAACTTCATTTTCATGTTCTAAGATATAAGCATGCATTAAGCGGTTCTCCGTTAAGTTCCCCACTTTATCGGTGTTAACGCAAAAATTTACAGTTAAAAAAATGCAACTATAATTTCAAGAACACTCTCCGAAAAGTTCACTTAAGGAGATTAAAGTATGATTACTTCTTTTGACGATATTCGCGAACAACAGACAAGTATTGCATGCCTAGACTCGGGCGGATTGGACAGTGCTTATATGATTTGTCGTTTGATCGAGATGGGAAAATCACCTGTCCACGTGCTCACGCTCGATTTAGGTCAAGAAGACTGTAAGCTGATTCACTTTCCAAAAAGGATTGAAGACA
>PBCC01000017.1 GCA_002716825.1 Halobacteriovorax sp.
ACGGCTAGCGGTCTAGCAATAAGAAGCATAAATATCGCCAAGATAACCCCATCAGAAGTCACTTCAACGAGTTTGGTTGGATAGACCAATAAGCCTAGGGCCAAGAACATAAGAATTTGCATTAGCCATGCAATTGAATCGTGAAAAAGAATTAAACTTTTCTTATGAATAAAAGTGGCTCTACCGAGAATGAGAGCAGCCACATACACGGCTAAAAAGCCGTTACCACCAAGTTTTTGTGTAATAGCATAAGTGAGAAGAGCGAATGAAATAGTAAGAACGGGGTATAAGCCTTCAAACTCAAGTCTAACTTTATTGAGAAGGACTCGAAGCCAACGACCAGCGCCGACGCCAACGACAAGACCTATTCCCATTTGCAAAAAGAATGATCCGATTAACGCCGGATAAGTAAGTTCCTGATGACCAAGAACTTGGATAAAAAATAAAGTTAAGAAGACCGCCATGGGGTCATTACTCCCCGACTCTAGCTCTAGTACTTCTCTTAGTCCCGTATTAAACGATAGTCCCCTGGCCCGCAGTACAGTAAAGACGGCAGCCGCGTCTGTGGAGGAAACGATAGCGCCAAGAAGAAGCGCTTCCGCCCAGGAAAAATGAAAAACAAGTTTGGCAAATAGTCCGACCAGGCCACAGGTAATAAGAACGCCCAACGTCGCCAGCGATACACCATGAGGGATATAGGGTTTTATCCGTTTCCACTCTGTGTCTAATCCACCAGAAAAAAGTATTAGTACAAGTGAAATGATTCCAATTGTTTGCGCTAGTGAGTGATCATCAAAGACGATACCTCCAAGCCCTTCTGAGCCAGCAAGCATTCCAACACCAATAAAGACCAAAAGTGTTGGCATACCAATCTTGCCAGTAAGCTTACTCATCAACACACAAGCAATGAGCAAAAATGATCCGGAGATAAGTAGGATTTCAATATCTAACATATAGCTTGAACTTTATAGAGACGAGTTTCATTTGGAGTTTCAAGCTCGAACTCATCTCCAACTTTATTGCCTAAGACACCATCGCCGATTGGTGAAAAAGTAGAGATCACTAAAATCGTTTCATCGCCAACTTTGAGTAAGGTGCCTCCTGCAGTGGGAGCAACGAAATATTTGCGTACCTGGTTGTTGAATTCAATATCGACTAAACAACCTATAGCCCCTTCTTCATCGCTAGAAAACTCTCTCAATGGAATTTCTTCAATCATTTGCAATTCGAGCTTCAATTCTTCAACACGTCTTTCCTGAGCTCCGGCCAAGTAGCCGGCTTCGATGCCTCGCGTGTCATACTTCCCGTCTGACTTTATATCGCCGTCACGAACATAGCTTTTCGCACTCTCACTAGCTTCAATGATTGAAGCCAACTCTGTGCGAACTTTTGAAAGAAGCTGATCAAGTATTTCCTTTTTCATGGCCAGATATTAGCACGCGAGGGGGCTTTTTATCCAAAGATTTGAGTGCTTAAATAGACTTAGGAGAATCTTATGAAGTATTTAGTCTTATTCATTGCACTTGCAGGATGCAGCACAACGCCAAAGCCTTCTGACCTTTCGCAAAAAATTTGCCAAGATTTAAATCAAGGCAAGAATTTCAGCTATAAGCCACACTATTCGGAGCATTTTCAAAAATCACTCCCCGTAGAGCAGATGGCAACCTTATTTAATCAAGTTAAAAGTGAATACGGCGATTGCAAAGAAGTTATCGACTTTAAGCGCACGACTTCAAATGATAAATTTTCAACGAGGCACTCATCTGGGAAAATTTTAGATTTCACGATTGTTGATTCTAACTCTATCGCAACAGGTCTATGGCTGCACGGAGAAAGAGCTAAGCCGATTGAATACTCTAACTTAGAAGCAGCAAAGTCAGACTTCGAAGAATATCAAAAGGGATCGCTTTATGTTTTAGAAAATGACAAAACCCTAGTCACTTTAAATAGCGATGAACGAACCGCACTTGGCTCGATTTTTAAGCTTTTTGTCCTAGATGCGCTCTTGCAAAAGATCCAGGAACAAAAAGCACATTGGGGCGATAATCTTTCTATTACTCGTTTTAATAAGTCACTTCCAAGCGGTACGATGCAAAATGCAAAAGAAGGCGAATCTTTTGAACTGCGCGAGTATGCCAAAAAGATGATTAGTATTAGTGACAATACAGCGACTGATCACCTGATCGACTTTGTTGGTAAGTCTAAAATTGAAAGAAGAATTAAATCTCGCGGGCTTCAAAAGAGTTTTGGTTGGAGCAGGCCATTTTTAACCACAATGGAGCTGTTTAAAATACGCGCAATTTTTTCACCGATCGATTATAAGAACTATGCTGGAACGACACGAACAAATCGTATGCTTATGCTTCAAAAGCTTCCTAAGTCTGATGATAAAAAGTTCTTAGAAGACATCAACTCTTGGCAACAACCCAGAGGGCTTTATGATGCTGAGTGGTTTTCTACTCCAAAAGAAATATGCTCACTACTGCTCAGTCTTGATAAAGAAGCCGATCCTGAGCTTACTGAAATTCTTGGGGCGAATATCCCCTTCCTCGATAAAGACAAATATTCAAAGGCTTTTTATAAGGGAGGAAGTGAGCCGGGTTTAGTACAAATGGCGTATCTTCTTAAAAGTGAATCAAAAACTGTTTGTCTATATGCTGGTGCGGCTGACCTTTCGGCTCCAATTGATGAAACTGTATTCTTTGAGAGAGTGAAGGCTGTCTTAAAACTACTTTAAAGTGCAGCAATCTTCTTGAGTCTAATTGGCGAGATAGGCTTTGGCTCGTAGCTAGCACCAATAGATAAAAGTCTTTCGCTAGAGACCGGGTCTGGCTTAGTCGCCGACATTAAGATCAGTCCTGGAGAATTTGAGCGCTTATTAAACTCTTCTAATAAATCAAGCCCGTTTCCATCGGCTAAATTCCAATCGACAAATGCAAGATCGAAGTCATTTACAATTCTTGCATCTGGAATATTAGTCGCACAGGAAACTTCACAACCTAGGCGAGAGAGCACTGATCTCAAGAGAAGTAGAAGTTCTTCACTGTCATCAACAAGTAGAATATGCACTATTTTATGTCCTTATAAATTTCACTGTCATAACCAGCAACTAGCGGCTTACCTTTCTTCTCAATCAAAGGCCGCTTGATTGCAGAAGAAGATTCAATCAAAAGACTAATTTTTGCGGTATCTCTTCCCGCTTCAAAGGCATCTTTAATTTTTCGAAAAGTCGGTCCGCGACGATTGACTGGCCAGTCTTTCATGAACTTTTGCCACTTTGTTATAAGTTCTTTTGTTGGGGGAGTTTTTTTAAAATCGACAAACTCGTACTGCGCCCCATTTTTATCCAGATGGGCCAACGCCTTTTTAACCGTGTCACAGTTTTTGATGCCATAGATCGTATACATAAGAATCCTTTACTTAATTTAATCTTATACATGTGCCCGTAACTTCGAAAGAAGGCATATTATTCATTTTGTATTTAGTCTAGACATTAATAAATACAAACAGTTAGAAAAAATTAATACCTTGATTAAAGTGTGGTTTGACCTATAATTCAAACAAACGTATGAATCGAAACGAACGTTTGAAATACAAAGGACCTCACTATGCGATGGCTGTTCATAATCACCCTTTTACCTGCGACGCTCTTTTGCCAATCAAAGCCAGTCGCCGATGAAATCATTTCACTCAATGACAAGAACCTCGCCAAGTTCGCTAAGGAAAGCGCACCAGGCATTCGTCAAATCGAAGCGACTCTTGAAAGCGCCAAACTTCTGCGCGATTCAATTGATGATCAATATCACTGGCGCTTGCAAACTGATGCCTCTTACCTTCAAGCAAAAGAGCGCAGCCTCAACCAGTTTGCTCCAGTCACTACTGATGTCAGCCAACTTCAAGCGGCGATAGTTAAACCATTTTCCTCTGGGCTTTCAGTGGGAGTTTCAGCATTTTCCAACCAAGTGACAAATTCCTTTACCAAAGATGCTACCGACACAGGCTTTGGGCTTAATCTGTCGGTCGATTTGATGAAGAATCTCTTCGGCAAACTTTCGAAAGCTCAAATTAATAACGCTGAAGCACTTTATGAAAAAGCCAAGTTAGAAAGAATGATTCAAGAAAAAGCATTCCTCCAAGGTCTTCGTAGAATTTATTGGTCCATTGTTGCAACTGACGAGCAAATCAAAATATCCAAAGGACTACTCGATACCTCTCTCAAGCAATTGGCCGACACTGAAAAGCGCAGAAAAAGTAATGTTGCAGATGAAGGTGACGTTGCCAGAAGTAGGTCTCAAGTAGCTTCTCGTAGATCTAATATTTTGTTGTTGGAATATCAACGCGAATCTCAAATCCAACAGCTAAAAGAACAAATCCCTACTCTTGCCGATAAAAAAATTGTCCTAGATAAAGTCGACCTAACAGGTGCGATTGTGGAAGTATTGGCCTGTACCACGGTTATTCAATCACACAAGCTCACCCCTTATGAGTATACAAATTATGACGAAATTTTAGAGCTGGTGAAATCAGCATATCGTGAAAAGCAGGCTGTCACTGACGCAAGCGATGGCTGGGACTTAACTCTAAACGGTGAGGCTAAATATTTTGGTAAAGACTTGAGCTATGATTCATCTATTGATGGTATTTCAGGGGATCCTCAACGCCGCTATAGCGTTGGCCTGCAACTAAATATTCCACTTGATGGAAAAAAGTCTGTCACTGAAGATACAATGAAGCGTATTGATGAAAAGCGTTTCATGGCCGAAAAGGAAATGATCACGGCCAGACTTAATGCTTATCACTCGCAAACATTAACAAATATAAGTCTTCTGCAAAGTGCTGTTCGAACTCAAGGACAAAACTCACAAGATCTTCAAACGAGTCTCAAGTCAGCACAAAAGAAATTTAATCAGGCCCGCCTAAGCTTTAGAGAATTGATCACTGATCAAGACTTATTGCTGCAGAGTAATCTCGACGAAGTGCGTACCAAGCTCACTGTTTTGACCACCCTGCTTGACTACTTTTCAGTCTTTAACCAAACCCCATGCGGGCTAAACCAATAAGAGTTTATTATGGCAAACATAGCTTCATTTTTTATTCGCAATTACAAGCTCACCATAGTGCTCTCATTTGGTTTGCTGATCATGGGTATTCAAGGCTTAAAGAACATGAATGCCGAGAGTTACCCTACGGTCGACTTTGCCCAAGCAATTGTCACAACTGTGTATCGTGGTGCCTCAGCTGAGGACATCGAGGCTAAAATCACAAAGCCGATCGAAGATGAAATTCGCGGTGTCACTGGGCTTAAAGATGTTAAGTCGGTTTCACAGCCAGGAATCTCAACCATCTTTATCAGAGTTGATATTGATAATGCTGACGTTGAAAAGGCCATGAATGACCTTCAAAAAGCCGTTGATCGTGCACAAGGCCTTCCGGCTGACTTAGAGGAAAAGCCAGGCTTTGCTGAAATTAAAAGTGAAGAGTTCCCAGTTTACGAGATTGCGATCACGGGACCAAATGAAAACCGTGAGCGTGACTTGATCGCTGATTTATTAAAAGAAGAAATTGAAGACAATTCTGCGGTTAAAGAGGCAAGGCTAACTGGTTTTGCCAATAGACGTTTCATTATCCATCTAGATTACAAGAAATTAGCCGCGAACCATATTGGCATTAATGAGGTCTTAGGAAAAATTCAAGCAAGAAATCTTAATATTCCAGGGGGAGAGCTTCGAAAAGGTGAAACTCAGAATCTCATTCGACTTGAGGGTAAAGTTCAAAGCTCCAAGGACATTGAAGAAATCATTATCAGAACAAATTTTAATGGCAATAAAATTCAAATTAAAGATGTTGCTAGAGTCGAAGATGGGGCCGAAGAATTAAATACGCTAGCACAATATCAAGGTGAACCAGCCACCCTCGTCATTGCCAATAAAAAAGGCGGCGCGGACACCTTGGCCATGGTGGCCGACCTCAAAGTTAAGCTCGCTAATTTTGAAAAGCGCTATGGCGACACCCATCAATTTGCAGTTTATCACGACGAAGCCGAGAAAGTTCAGGATAAGCTCGACGTTCTTGAGAGTAATGCCGTTCAGGGACTCTTACTTGTTATTGTTTTCTTATTTATTTTTCTACCAGGCAAGATTGGATTAATGGCGTCCCTCTCTCTCCCGCTAGCTGTTTTTGGAACAATTGGCGTCATGGGAGCTCTTGGCTATAGCTTAAACTCGATTACCATCTTAGCGCTTATTATTGCGTTAGGTATGCTCGTTGATAATGCTGTTGTGATTGCCGAAAATTTTACTCGACTCAGAAAAGATGGGCTTGAGCCTCTTGATGCTGCGACTGAATCAATTCGTTCTCTATGGCTTCCAATTACGGCCACAGCATTTACGACGATTGCGGCTTTTCTTCCAATGCTTGTGACTACAGGGATTATGGGCCAGTTTATTAAGTATATTCCTGTTATTGTAACAGCATCACTTCTCCTTTCTCTTGCAGAATCTTTCTTATTTCTTCCCATGCGACTAGTGATGGTCAACGCTAAAATAGGTAATGAAGATGGAAGTCCTGCAAAGCAAGACTGGTTCTTTAAGCTAGAAGAAAAATTTGAAGCACTCATGCATAAGGTTGTAAAAAAACGTTATTGGATGATGCTCGCTTTCTTTGGAATTGTTTTCACGTCATTTTATCTTATTGGTGTTGCCAATAAATTTATTCTCTTTCCTGCAGAACAAACCGAGCTGTATATTGGCCGTATCCAAGCTCCTGTTGGAACTCGAATTGAAGTTACTCAAAGTTACGTTGATACAATTTCAAAACAAGTCAAAGAGGTTCTTGGCGAAAACGCAAAGCATATTATCGGTCGCGCTGGAACTTCAAAAGTTCGTCCTGACGACCCTAAAGCTCAAGACTCCGACAATGTCGGAATGCTCATGATCTATGTTTCGGATTACGCCAAAGACAATATTTACTATACTGAGATCCTAGAAAAACTAAGAGGTCACGATTACGGCGTTTCTGCCGAGGTTAGCTTCGAGGAACAGATCAATGGTCCGCCTGTAGGTAACCCTATTGAAGCGACTTTCCGTTCTAATAGTGATGCCCAGCTTGTAGATGCTTTAGAAAAACTCAAGCTAAAAATGGCAGCGGTTGACGGTGTTCTCGATATAAAGATCGATGATGTTATCTCTGACGATGAAGTTTGGGTTGATATCAACTATGCCGAGGCGAACCGTCTTGGGCTTACGGTTAGAAGTATTGGTGACGCTGTTAAAGTTGCCGGTGCCGGAGTCATAGCCTCTGATGTGACTTTAGAAAATAAAGACGTCGACCTATTGCTGCGCTTTAGACCAGAAGATCGTAAAGATATAGCCGATCTTGGAAGTGTTCAGATTATGGACAACCAAGGAAACCTTGTTCCTCTATCCACTGTTGCCAAGTTCAGAACAGAAGCAGGCACTCCATTTATCAAACGCTATGACTTCAAACGTTCAAAGACTCTCTTAGGGAGTGTCGATGAGACCAAAATCACAGCTGTTGCTGCAAATGCCAAGCTGCTTGAAGAGTGGAAAGTTATTGAAAACGAGCACCCGGCCGTTTCAATTAAATTTGGTGGCGTAGCCGAAAGTACCAATGAATCTATGGCATCGCTTGCAAATGCTTTAGTACTTTCTCTTATTGGCATTTTTGCTCTCATGGTTTTCTTATTCAGAAGCTATCTGCGTCCCTTTATTATTATGACCACAATTCCACTCGGGCTCCTCGGTTTTGCCATTGCCTTCTATCTGCATGATCGTCCCGTAAGTTTCTTGGCATTAATTGGAATCATCGGTCTTGGTGGCATCATCGTGAACTCCGGTATCGTACTTATTTCTTTCATTGATGAAATGAGAGCTGAAGGCAAATTAGAGCTTGATGTGATTTTGGCGAAAGCCTCAAGGCTAAGACTTAGAGCCGTTATGGTTTCATCGTTAACGACCATCTCTGGACTTCTCCCAACGGCCTACGGAATTGGGGGGGCAGACTCTATGCTTATCCCAATGACATTGGCGATGGCATGGGGACTTACAAGTGGTACTCTTTTAACCTTGATTTGGATTCCACCAGCTTATGCAATCCTAGAGGACTGGGTAGCACTTATGGTAAGAATAAAAGATAAGTTTTTTTCAAGAAGTACAACAACTGAGAATTCTTCAAAACTCATTGAGGAGTCAAGATGAGCGAAAATGAAACAAAACTTAAAATTTTAAGTGTGGCGACTGAGCTCTTTTCTCGTCATGGATACGAAGGTGCATCCATTCGCGAGATAGCAAGGGAGGCCGGAGTTAATCTCGCGGCCGTGAACTATCACTTTCAAAACAAGCTTAATCTTTACTACAAAGTCATGGACTCTAACTGTGAACGAATGGAAAAAGATATTGCTGAGTTAGCGCATGATGAGCCGTCTGTCGAAACCCTAACGCAGAGGATTTTTGATTATTTCATTGAACGCCGACATGAAATGATGAATTCTTTTAAGATTATTTTAACTGAGACTGATACACCTGAGGTGATTGAGCAATTGCCAGAGGGTCATATTGGTCCACCTGGTGGCGAAGTATTACTAGCGGCAATTGAACGCCAAATCGGAGACAAAGCCACTGTTGAAGCAAAAATATGGGCGACAAAGTCTATTTTCAGTCAAATCACTAACTTGTCTTTAATTGTTAGTTCTACTTGGATTCGCCAACACTGTGGTAATATTGAATTGTTTGAACCTACTTATCAAAAGAAGACCTTCAAACATTTAGTGAAGAGCTTCCTCGATCATATTCAAAGCGAGGAGTGGGAGAAAATCGAGAGTGTGTAGACTTTTTGGATTTAGATCCGTTATTCAAAGCCAAGTGCACCGCTCTTTGGTTGATGCAGAAAATGCACTTCAAGGTCAAAGTGAGCTTCACCCTGATGGTTGGGGTGTAGCCTATTACCAAGCAGGTGCTCCTCATGTCATTAAGTCAAAAGAATCGGCTCTCGATGATCATTTATTTAAGCGCGTCTCTGGCATTGTCAGCGCTCAGACGGTGGTCGCCCACATAAGGCGAGCCACGCAGGGTAATCATACCATTCTTAACGCCCACCCTTTTCAGTTTGGACAATGGATTTTTGCCCATAACGGAAATATCAAAGACTTTGATCAGCACCGAGACCATTTACTTTCAATGATTGCACCGCCTCTTCGACGCTTTATTCTTGGTGATACTGACAGTGAAGTTTTGTTTTATCTACTGCTCACAAATCTCTCAACCAAGGTTGATCTTGCTGCGGTTAATCCTGACTATGAATTGATTAAAGAAGCCTGTGAAACGACTCTCAAAGATATCCAGAGTCTGGTTGGGAACTTTTATCACGAGGAAGGAAAGGGCGGCACTGAGACATACCTCACTTTTATTTTAACCAATGGTCATAGCATGATTGCTCACCAAGGTGGACAACGTTTACACTGGTCGACCTGGAAGAATAGATGTTCGGAGCGCGATACCTGCCCGAGTTTTGCTCCTGCCTGTGAAAAAGCGACAGAAGATGGTTTTGTGAACCATCTTATTTTCACTAGTGAACCACTGCAAGGTGAAAATATCTGGAATGAAATGAAGCTCGGTGAGTTTATCGGTGTCGATGGCCGAATGCGCTTGAAGCGTTAATTAAAAGCGATAGTCGATAACAAACTTAAGTTTTCCTGTTCTTGGATTTCTCTCTAGCTCAGCGACTTTCTCAAATCGTGGCAAGCAGATCAGGTGTTTTTCGATACAATCTTTCAGCATTTTTCGTTGTTCTAATAAAGTCTTCAAAGCCAAATTCTGATCAATCTCATCTGTGTAGCGAATAATTAAGAGATCCATATTAAACTCACGTTTAACCACAATTTGAAAAGCTTGATTACTTTTAAGCGCTGTAAAAACACCTGCGACATCGTCTCGATTAACAGTCACAGGCCCAATTCTAGCACCTTCTTGTGCACGTCCTAGAATTTCAAAGCTTTTCCCCGGCTCGATCCACTTGGCTAAATCTCCAACAGGATAGCGAATGATTGGCATCAATTCACGAGCAAGGTTCGTCATAATAAGACGACCAACTTTATTAGGCTCTTCAATCAGCGAGTCATTATCATCTACGATCTGCATGATTGTCTGTGGCAATACGTAATGCGCTCTTGCTCCAAGACTTGGAGCCGAGCCCCCAAGGTGTCCGGCATCAACGCTAGCATAGCCAACAGAGGCAATTTCAGGACTATTAAAGGCTTGATTGAGTAAGGGCCTTTGATCATCAAATAAAGTTTCTCCACCATAGAGAAGCTTTTTAAGTGGCAAGGTTTCATTTTGATCAACCAGTAATTTGGCGAGTCGACTAAAAGTAGTTGGCACACCGGCCAAAACATTAATGCCATAAGTGCGAACAAGATTAATCACTTCGCCTAAATCAGTTGAGCCTGCAATTGGAAATGTTACGACGTCAACGGGGCACTGCTCTAAAGATTTCTCGATAAAGAGAAAACTCGCATAGAGTTCGCCTGAATAGAATAGATTACCAACTCTTTCACCGGGCCTTAAAACTTCCCCCATGCTTTCACCAAAAACTTTTGTAAACTCTTCCCATTCAAGTTTTGTGAAAGCAGAAAATTTTGGCCGCCCCGTAGTCCCGCCACTTTTAAAGATAACGCCACCAGAGAGCTTAGCCGTCAGAAGCTTGTTGTTCTCCCAGGTATTAGCGTCCCAAAAAGCCTCTTGATCAATAATGGGAAGAGCGTTTATATCAAGCGGAGAATCGCCCCAAAGCTTACGATAAAAAGGCGAGTTCTCTTTAACAAATTCGAGTAATTTCATTGGCGCTGATCGATAAGTAATGGTGATTTGCCTGATACAGCAGTAATCTTTTCTGTGTTTATAACTCTAAAGAGCGCGCTCTTTTCGAGTTCAACGATTTCTTTAAAGTCATCCATGGCCATGATTTTTTCTTTAGTCAGTTCTTCACTTAGTTGAGTATTAATGATGAGTTCATCTAATAAGTCTGTTTTCTTTATGACTAATTGGAGCTCGCTATCACCGATTTGATTTTTGATTTTCTGAGCATTAAAAAAACTTCCACCAAACTTAAAAATATCACCAATACGGCCTTGCAGCAGAAGTTTTGGACTAGAATCCCCGCACGGGCACTTTCCTTCTACCCAAGAGGCAGTATCGCCAATTTGATAACGGCTTATAGCAACTCCCGTCCTCGCAAGAGAACTAACCAAGACGCGCCCTACTTCATTTGAATCACATGGAGCATCTTCACTTAGCTTCACGATCTCAATTTTTTGAATTGAAGTGTTAACGTGATGCTCGCCTGGTTTTGAGTGAGTACATTGATATCCTAACGGACCGGCATCAACTGATCCATAAGAGGCCGAGAAGATTGCATTAACTCCAAGCTCCTTGAGCCATGATCTTTGATCCAGCGAAAAAGGCTCACCACCAAAAAAGATCTTTTGAATAGGAAGCTTTAAGTTTCGCTCAACCGCCCGTTTATAGAGAGTCGTCATATAGCTTGGCATGCCAAGTAGAACATTGATATTTTGGGAGATGATTGTATCGAGCACGAAATCAAGATCGAGGTAGCCGGACATAGGATATTGAGAACAGCCAGTCTTTTCTAGAATATCGGTAAAACTTAAAAAACCACCATAAAGTCCACCACCAAAAAAGACATTCATACACTTGTCGCTCTTAGGATCAAGCCCAGCAGCGATCAAGCCATCAGCCGCAACCTGCATTTGCAAATGGTAGTCAGCGTAAGTAAACGGCGACAAGATGGGCTTCGCACTACTGCCACCACTTTTAAAATAAAAGTCAGCGTCGGGCGAAACACTCTTTTGGAAGTCCGATTTATCAGTAATTTTCGTCTTAGGAGTTTCGTTATCAAAAGGCTGAGGCAAAACATTCACTTCTAGACCTGGAGCGTGAACACTGACTCTTCTGGTAAAACGAGAAAGGGAAAATTCACCGTCATGAGCTTCTAACGGATGAGCATCTTGCATAGAAGCCACAGGACAAACTCTAGAAACACCCGCTTCGATAAGGGATTCACATAGACTTTCCAACGATGAGTAATCCTTAGAGATACCGACACTTTGAAGTAAGCGTCTATGCGGTGCCAGCACATTTGCAATGGCACCTTTTTCAATCGTCTTAATAAAAATTGTTCGATTTAGTACAGAGGCTTCGAATGTCGCATCGGTATCAACGACAATTCTATAACTCTGATCGGCTGCTTCAATAACAAATTTCTCTTTCAAGCAAGATTCGGCCAAATGGGTCTGAGTAAAGTTTGATAACTCGGCCCATGTGGAATCATCAAGCGCAGGAAAGCTTGAGCTATGCTTATCAAGTTCAAGTGCTAAATCTTTGGCAAATTGCTTGGCTTGATCAAAACTGGCATTTTCCAGGTAACAGATCTGCGGAGACGAACAAGCTTGCTGTTCATACTTCACCATGGCCTGTGCCAAGTCGGCGGCTTCGTTTTCCCATGTGTTCAAATAGGCAAAGCTAATACGATGTCCCCACGGAATAAAGCGTGTTTGCGAGGATATTTTCTTTCTAATATCTTCAAGAGAAGACTCTGAACCCCAGGCCGAAATGGCATCAGCGGTTTTATAAAGTGATTCTATCTCTCCTCGCTCAGTATATACCTTTACGCTGTCTTCAAGTCCTAGCTGAGCAAGCTGAGCCTCGAGAATGGACTTGTCACTGCCACTTGGTAGTTTTACCCAAGATTTATTACCAGTAATTGCCGTCTCAAGAATGGCAAGTAAAGGAGTCCACTCAGAATTGCCGGGCATGATATGGCCAATTGTTCCAACCGGCCTAATTCCTTCAAACAGAGCTTCATGAGAACTGGCACGATCACGACGAAGCTGGAGGTCACGAAGATCAACACCCGTTTCACGTTTAATTCGCTTTAACCAAAGAGTTGAGTCGAAGAAGACCTGTAGATCAGTTGGAACTTGATTTTTAAACTGATCAATTTTCGATAAAAGTTTTTGAATATTTGGTGAGTTCATGCGCCCCCCAAAAGTTCAGAGGCGGCCACAGCGCAGGATTTTGATTTAGACACACCGGCGCGGCCATAGAGCCTAAAGAATGGAGTCTTGGTTTTACAACCACACTCATTCGCTTCATGTAGGGATGCTTTATCAGTCATCATTACAGCATTGGCGGCAACAGATGTAATATAGGGAGAGATAAGCGTTAAGAACCCCTTTTCTCCCATGGCAAGCGGCTTTCGTGTTTTAACGTCTAGGATCTCAACTCTCGACCACACTGGAATATGAAATTCATGATTCTCGCATTCGACATAAGGAATACAATGTTCAACCGAGCCAAATCCATCGCGCAGCCTATGATCCGGTATACCTAAAACTTTAGTCGCAAGCTTATATGTTTCTCTTTTATCAACTTGTTGATCGGCAAGTCCTTTCCAACCACCACCAAGAAAAACTAAGCTCTCATCATCAAGATTAAGGCGAATATTTCGACGGTCCATCTCAACTAATGTCGCGTGAAAAAAGGCCGGAAAGCCAAAGATTCGCACTGGTAGCTTTTCTTCATTGAATTTTTCAAGTGCTTTGATCGTGCCGTGAAGATCAAAACGATGAGAACCGCTTTGCCCAAGTTTCAGGGCAATTTCAACATTTTGAGTCGGTGCAAAGCTGGCTAAAAAATGATCGGTATAAGCAGTTCCAAGCTTACTGTCCGCTTCTGTTTCATAGGTATAGAGAAGATAATTTACAGGCTTGTCACTGATCCAATCGTAATGCTTAAAGATCTTGGCCACCATTTCTTGGGCACTACCAATAGTCCAGGCATCAAAGAACATCTGAGATTTTTGTCCTGTCGTCCCCGAGCTTGTGAGATGCAACGAGATATCACTCTTATCGACAGAGCATATTTCATTGCGCTTAAAAAAGGTGGCAATGACAGCTGGAATAGTCTTTAAATTTATTTCTTGTGTGATGTCGAATTTGTTTAAATTTAGAAAATTTTTATAGAATTGGTTTCTTTCACTATGCCAGTGAATATTTTCGAGCATCGCTTCTTCAAAGAGTGACTGCGTTTTCTCAAAGTTATCGTAAGGGCTTTCTATCTCACATAGCTCTTTGACTTTTTTAAGTTGTTCAGCATTTGGAATTTGATAACTCACAAATGCACTCCCACAGTGCTCAAATTCAAATCAATCCACTGTCTAACGTATTCTCTCACAAAAGGCGTGAACTCACTTGAGATCTGGCTTTCACTGAAGTCCAGTGGAACCATCGTTCTCGTCATTAAAACATAATCATGGGCAACCCCATCAATTTCACGCATGGCCGGGTAATAAGCCGATGGTAGGAAGCGGTTAGCTCCTAAAAAGCAGACAGCTTCAAAATAATCGATACGAACTAGAGTCTCTAGATAATAGATTCCTATTTCTTTGAAAGCGAAGGCTAGCTTTTTAAAGTGTCCATTGATTGTTGTAATTGGACAGTTGGCACTAATTAAAACGCAGTAATGGTCTTTCTTATTAAAGCTCGCAAACATCTCAACTCCAAGAACGGTGTTTGAGATGAGAAGATTTGGTTTATGGAAAGGATAAAACGTTGACTCTCTGTCGCCTTGAAAGACTTCATTAAAACGTTTTTCAACAAACTCAGGAGCCTGAATAAATTCCCATTTTGATTCTTCGTGGGCGATATTTTTTGGGAAGGCAGGGCAATCTTCAACCAGCTCGATTTCTCTTTCATCTCCGATAGATTTATTGGTTTGAAGATAAAGCTCAACAAGACTTGGAGGAATTCTTTGAACAGGTGTTCTTTTATCTAGTACACCCTCTCTAAAATAACCCATGAGAGTTAGGGTTTCATAAGTTTTTATTTTTCTGGCGTTTGGGAAAATACCAAGTGGCTTAAAGCCATTTGAAATCAGCATTTTTTGTGATGCCATCGTCACGGTTCTAGTCGTCGCGTAAAGCGTGTTAATGCTCGGAGCTTTGGCCATGACCTCATTAACAGCAAAGCCAATCAGCTTACTAGATAAACCAAGCCCTGCGCACTGAGGATGAACTGCGGCGCCAGTGACTTTACCAATTCTAAATTCAGGTTCAAGTTCTACAACACAGGATGCGGCAATGCCGGGGCGATCGGCCAACTCGACGACAAACCAGAATGCTTTTTCTTGCTCTTCAAGAAGTCTCGTCATCAACTGCTTATTGGTACCAAGCTCCAACGGATAATCATCACCGTAAACGGTTAAATACAGGGCCAACAGCTCCTCTCGATCAGTGAGCTTGGCGCGACGAATGGTAATTGAATTTTCAATGTCCATGGCTGCATCTTCCGGGTTGCTGGTAAAACGTTGATTTTGTATCATGTTCCTAGGGGTCGACTGTGAAGCTATGAAATTTATTCACCAGTCCAAGCCCCTGAAAAAAGAATGGCTAAAGAATTGGCCATACAATGACGATAGGAAATCATGAAGATTATCGCCCTTCTCATTTTGACCCTCTCTACCCCTCTTTTGGCCGCACGCTCACCCGCAGTCGAGCCCGTGACGGGGATTTCTATCGAAGAGTACAATGAGACCAAGCCAAGCCCATCGGCCGGCATCGATTTCTCAAAAACTGAAGAATCTTACACAAAAGCACCAGCTGATACAGGGCTTAGCCTCACTAGCGCTCTTTTCTTGCTCCTAGCCAGTTCATTGCCATTTGTCGTGTGGTTTGGTGTTATGCGCGCCCTACCTGATGCCACTCCTGAGCAACCGGCCAATGCGAAACCAGTTCTCTCGGTTATTAAAGGTGACGGTCAAGGCAAATCTGATGATCAGCACGATCATGACGATACTTATCCGAAAGCTTCATAGCCATCGCTTCAAACGGCTTTCATCAAAAGTGGAGCTGGCGTCTTTTTAAGAAAACTCATCTCTCTTATTTGTCTGAACGAATCTAAGAAAACTTGAGCCTGTTTCTTCGATTTCATGGTTACTCGCTCGATTATATAGAGTCTAAGCATACTCTCAATATTTTCATCCATACTTGTAGGTCCTGGCCCAAACTTCTCCCATTTTGCAACCGCATTATGAGATTCACTAACGACCTGACTGGCAAACTGTCGTAAAGACATCTCGAAATAGGCGCGAACAAATCGAATTTGATTACCTGAAAATCTTTCTTTTTGATAGGGAAGCTCGCGAATGACTTTTTCTGAAATCTTCCTTACATCAATTTTGGGACTCCAGTCTCCATCGATTAAAAGCATCGTTACATCTTGAAGCTTAATAGGAAATCCTAAGCCTTCATAAATATAGTTTTTTAATACTTTCGTTTTCAATTTAATCTCCTGAGCCTAAATCCACATTACAGTGATGATTGGCATAAGATCGTCAGCAAATGAAATGATAATCCTTATTCTGTACTTATCGAGGTTTTGTCCCTCAATACAATAGTTCCAATCTTGATTTCCACTTTCGTACTTATCTTTGCTTTTGTTCCTGTGGCGATCTCTCTTACTCTTGCCTTGTAAAATATCTAAGACTTCCAAATCATTTATCTCTCGGTCTTCAAGTCTTTGCTTCGCATGTTTTTTAAATACATAGTCTCCGCTAGCAATTTTTTCAGACAAGAGACGATAGAGCTCTTTATCAGTTTTCTTTACAGGTTTACCTAAGCTTTTCATCGCCCACCTCTTGGACGATGTACACTCAGTATACATTATAGCACATGTAAACCGAGTGCACACCCTCTCTTTAGCTTGAATCATACGGGTAATTAAGTCTTTATTATCATTAGACTTAGTGTCGACGTGATTGAATACTTACTGCGTTTAACCAAGACAAGTTAACTGACTATTAGATGTAGAATTAGTTCATTTGTGAAAATCTAATCAAGAAAAGTCTAACGAATCCGCCACTGTCCCTTTCCCAAATACTTCATCACTTTTGTAGACAAGTGATGCCTAACGGCGACTTCGCGAACTCCATCTGAATCAAAGTCAAAGAGACTCACATGATGAGGTCTTCTGTGATAATGAATTTTAGTATCTTTAAACTCGTCCCAAATTTCAGGACCGCGTACACCACTTAAAGTTTTAAGGTCATTTTTCTCAAAACTGATAGCGTATAATCTCGAAGTGCCGGTAAAGTTATTGCCCTGATTATGACCTTCATAATAGCTAATCAATAAAATTTTCGTATCTTCAGAGAGCTGCCTTAAATTTACTTTATAGACATCTGACTCCCAGCCTTTTCTGACAAACTTCAGCGAATAGATTCGAGTTCGCTCGTAATTATGAATATGCAGCCAGTCTTCTGAGTCCCTCTTTTCTAGAATGATGTACTCGACACGGTTGTCGTTATCCAAATCGAGCTCATACATAGAGGAGGCTTTA
>PBCC01000018.1 GCA_002716825.1 Halobacteriovorax sp.
CCATCCATGCCAATACTCCTTATGAAGCCTTGTCGCGTATGGAGACGCTCTATATGTTGGCCGGCTATGACGTTCCCTATCATGTGATTCGTCGCCAAATCGCAAGTGCTGTTCACTTCATCGTCCAAATTTCTCGCGATCAAGAGGGCAACCGAGTCGTGGAATCGCTTATTCAATTAACAGGAGTTGAAGGTGATCGCATTACTCATCAAACCATTCTTGAGCGCGAAGACGGCTTTCTCAGATCAACTGGGATCACGCCAAAATTTATGGACCGCTTAAATGAGCGCGGTGGTATTCCACTCGATTTCTTTAGATAGCTAAGTATTTGAAATTAAAGTGACTTAATGTAAGACTTTTCTTGTCACAAAAGCCAGTCTTCCTACGTAGTATAGGCAGATGAAAATACTACGAATCCTCCCCATTATTGCTCTGTCTCATGCCTATGGTGCCTCCATCGACTTTCATGAGGCTCAAAAACGCGTGCTTGGGCATGACCTGATCAAGTCAACTCAGTTTCAAGTGAAGGCCCAAGAAGAGGCGGCGCAGATTGCAGGTGCCTGGGGTGATCCTATGATCTCTGTTGGTGCTATGAATCTTCCGCTTGATCATGGACTCAAACGTGACGTCACACCAATGAGTGGCATTACGTTTGGAGTGGCTCAAAAAATTCCACTTGGAGCTAGGGCCAGTAAAAAAGAAGACGCCGGGATGGCACGGGCCAAACAGTTGGGATATCAGTCTGAGTTCACTTCACAAAAACTTTTAGCAAATTTCTGGGCACAGCTTATTGCGGCGAGAAGACAATCGCGCGATCTAGCATTTTTAAAAGAAAATGAATCTTGGCTTAAGAGCATGGTTCAGGTCTCGAAGAAGCTCTATAGTAACGGAAAAATTTCACAACAAGCTCTGCTCGATATTCAAATTAGAACCCAGCAAGTTCAGTCCGCCATTTCAGAAAAAGAAGCATTAATCGACCAGATAAATTCTAATATTGCTTATATGCTTGGAAGCTCTGAGCGACTTGTCGTATCCGGCACACCTTGGGAAAAATTAAAGGCGACTAAGCCTCAAGATGATTTACAACAAGAGGCATTCAAAGCGGCAGTGGTCGCGGCGGAGCTAGAACAATCAGCCGCCAAGTGGGCCAGATTGCCCGATGCCACGATTGGGCTTAACTATGTAAAGCGAAGTAATATCGATGGCAGGGGGGATTTTGTCGGAATTAATCTCTCAATGCCACTGCCGTTTGGTGACACAAGATCTAGTACAGAGGCCATGGCCGCCAATCAATGGCTATCGGCTAAATCAAATCTTAAAAATTATGAACAAAACAAAACCTCTATGCTCTACACATTAGGGCAAGAAGCACAGGCTCTAGAAGAGCAAATCAAACTAACCCAGAAATCGTTAAGCTTTGCTCGTACGGCCAAAGAAGTTTCCTCTAAGTCCTATCGACTTGGTGGAGTTTCGTACTTTGATCTTCTGCAATCGGAATTAAGACTGCAAGAGATCGAGTTTAAGGCCAACGAACTAACGGCAAAACTGGCCGATAATTTCGTTCAACAAAAACTTTGGAACAGCGACATGGTGATCAAGTGAAAATACTTATTCTTTTTAGTTTTCTGCTGTTTGGCTGTACCAATCACAAGGACGGGCATGGCACTACCGAAACTGCTAGCGAACATGCCAGTCATACTTATTATACCTGTTCTATGCATCCACAAGTTAGGGAGAGTGAGCCAGGGAAATGTCCAATCTGTCATATGAATCTGACTAAAGTTGTTTCACAGCCAGATGATGAGGCAAGCACGCCAGCTAAAGAAGAAAGTAAGCTCTATGCTTGTAAAGACGACGCAACTATTACTTCACCTTCACCAACCATTTGCCCCATTGACGGTGAAGAGATGGTTGAAGTTACTAGCAGTGGCGCCGGCGAAGTGGTTGCCAAACTAACCTTGTCAAAAACTCAGGTGACGCATTTTGATGCCAAGGTTTTTGAAGCCTCAACAATGCAAATGACAAAAGACGTTCGCTTGCTAGGCAATGTCATGCAAGCACAGGAAAAAGAAAGCAATATCCCTCTTAGAGTCGATGGACGAGTTGAAAAAGTCTATATTAAATCAGAGGGAGAGTTCGTCAAAAAAGGTGATCCAGTTGTTGATATTTATAGCCCAACTCTGATTTCTGCCGGTGAAGAGTATATCATTGCCAGAAAACAAGTTTCAAAAGAAGCCAATAAAAAAGATTATCGCGATCTGCTTCGTCAATCTGAAGAGCGCCTCACTAATTGGGGCATTAATGAAAGTCAAAGAGAGCAATGGTTTAGTGATGGGGAAGTTAAACGCACAATTACGATCTACTCACCAACCAGCGGTATTGTTACCGCCCGAAATGCTGTTAAAGGAAAATACTTCAAAGAAGGTCAAAGTTTATTTGATCTAGTTGATCTCTCAACCGTTTGGGTTGAGATGGACGTTTATGAAGTTGACTCGGCCCTAGTTCAAAATGGTCAAGATGTCAGTCTTCGTTTTAGTGCTCTGCCTGGGAAAATTTTAAAGAGCAAACTAGATTTTGTTTCACCGGTGATCGACCTTAAGACCAGAACTCTAAAGGTTCGTGCCACGATTGATAATGAAGACGGCGCCCTCAAAATTGGCATGGTTGCCGATGGTAGTTTACAAGTAAATCTTAATAGCGATGAGTTGGTTGTACCTCGCTCGGTCGTGGTCGATACAGGTAAAAGGAAGATTATTTGGATTCAAACTGGTGATAGAAAATTTGAAGCAAAAACAATTCGCACCGGACATATTGCTGGCAGCTTTATACAAGTTATTGAAGGATTAAGTGCCGGTGACAAAATTGTAGAAAAAGGCAACTTCCTCTTAGACGCCCAAGCGCAATTGTTTGGCGGTTACCTTGAATAAATTGATTGAAAATTTAGTCGAGGCGGCGGTACGAAAAAGAGTTCTCGTTATTTTAATTTTCGTATTAGTCTCGCTATTTTCCGTTATTAGCTTCAATCGAGCTAGGATTGATGCCATTCCCGATATTGGTGAAAATCAACAGATCGTTTTTAGTGAATGGCCTGGCAGATCGCCAAAAGATATCGAAGAGCAGCTGACATATCCTCTTTCAAGCGCTCTGCAAGGCTTGCCTGGAGTTAAGCGTATTCGCGGAACTTCGGCCTTCGGCTTTTCGACCATCTATATCATTTTTAACGATGATGTAGATTTTTATTGGTCGCGCTCAAGAGTTTTAGAAAAACTATCGAGTGTTGACGCCATTGTACCTGAGGGCGTGGTGCCCATGCTCGGACCCGATGCTACAGGGCTTGGTCAAGTTTTCATGTACACCATCGAAAACTCAGAAAATGCGGTAGATAAGAAATCACTAGATGAACTTCGTGCAATCCAAGACTTTTACGCCAAATTGCATCTGCAATCTGTTGAAGGCGTCTCTGAAGTTGCCAGCGTTGGCGGCTTTATTCGTGAATACCAAGTCGATATAGATCCAAGAAAGCTACTTGCTTACGATATTCATTTCACACAAGTAATAAAGTCGATTCAAAACAGTAATCTAGATGTTGGCGCCGAGGTCATTGAGCAAGGCGAACGTGAAATGGTTATTCGTGGAGTTGGCTTTCTTCGCTCCTTAGAGGATATCGAGAATGTTGTGGTCGGAGTTAAAGACGGTACACCCATCCGTGTACGCGATCTTGCCACAGTTGGGACAGGCCCTGGCTTTAGAAGGGGAGCACTTGATAAAAATGGACAAGAGGCGGTTGGCGGAATTGTTACCATGCGTTTTGGTGCTAATCCACAGCAAGTCATTGATGGTGTCAAAGAAAGACTTAACGAAATCAAATCAGGACTGCCAAATGGTGTTGTAATCAAACCATTTTATGACCGGACAGAATTGATTCAAAAAACATTGGGCACAGTTCATAGTGCTCTAGCACAAGAAATTGTCATCACCGTTTTTGTCGTGATGTTCTTCTTGTTACATCTTCGCGCCTCACTTCTGGTTTCATTAACCTTACCGTTTGGGGTTGGCATCAGCTTTATCTTTATGGATCAACTCGGAATTGATTCCAATATCATGAGTCTTTCTGGCCTTGTGATCGCTATTGGAACCATGGTCGATATGGGGATCATCTTAACAGAAAACGTCTACTCCGCCTTGGCCGCCAATACAGATCCTAAAAAACGAATAGAAGTTATCGTTGCCTCAGCTCGAGAAGTCGCCGGTCCAATCCTTACTGCCGTATTGACCACGATAGTTACATTCTTGCCAGTCTTTGCTCTAGAAGGTGCCGAGGGGAAATTATTTGGTCCACTGGCCTGGGCCAAAACTCTTGCTATGTTTGGCGCCGTAATTGTCGCTATTATTTTAGTGCCCGCATTATCATCATATTTTTTGAAAGGAAAACTTAAGCCGATTGAAGAAAATAAAGTATCGATCACCATTCTTAAGTATTACCAGCCACTACTTCGCCTAATTCTAAAGAATCGCAAGAAATTCCTTATGATTCCTCTGATCTTGGTCTTAATTGGCGGCGTCGCTGCCAGCAAACTAGGTAAGGAGTTCATGCCTTCTTTAAATGAAGGAAGTATTCTGTACATGCCGGTGACAACGCCGGATGTTTCGATGACGAGAGCGCGTGAACTTTTGGCCCACACCGATACGGTGATTGCTTCCCATCCTCTTGTTCGTGAAGTTGTTGGGAAGCTTGGGCGCGCTAAAAGTGCTCTCGACCCAGCTCCCATTGGCATGTTTGAATCAGTGATAAACCTTGTCCCTGAGGATCAGTGGCCAGCGGATACGACCATCTACACTATCATGCAAGATCTCGATCAGATGGTTCAGGTTCCTGGACTTGTTAATGCTTGGCTGTTTCCAATCGAAAACCGTGTGGCCATGATTTCTACCGGAATTAAAACACCCATTGGTATCAAGATTTTTGGACCAAATTTAGAAACACTGGAACAAATCGCTAGTGATGTGGCCAAAGAAGTAGAAACCATCAACGGTGCTTATGGGGTGTACGCAGAAAAAATTGTCGGTAAACCCTACGTAGAGTTTCATATCGATCGTATGGCCGCCTCAAGATTTGGTATCAATGCCGCTGATGTTAATAAAATTTTACAAACTGCCGTCGGTGGAATGTCGATTGGACAGTTTTATGACGGGCGAGAACGCTATCCCATTCGCATGCGCTATAAAAAAGAATTCAGGGACGATATTGAAGAACTGAAAAGAGTTCTTGTTCCAAGTCCGCTTGGTCCCCATATTCCTATTTCTCAGTTAGCAGAAATAAAATTGGTTACTGGCCCTGCTATGATTCAATCAGAAAACGGATTGCAAAGAGCGACTGTTCTCGTGAATGTTCGAGGTCGCGATTCTATTGGTTTTGTTGAAGAGGGGATGGCCAAGGTTTCTAAGAATATTAAACTTCCTCCGGGCTACTCACTGGCCTGGGCCGGTCAATGGGAAAATCAAGAACGGGCCAATACTAGACTTATGTGGCTAGTGCCTTTGTCGCTATTTATTAACCTTATCTTAATTTATCTTGGTCTTGGAAAGCTTCGTGACGCCGCCATTGTTTTTACCGCTATACCCGTGGCAGCCTCAGGAGGTTTAATTTTACTTTGGATTCTAGGCATCAACACCTCTGTCGCAGTTTGGGTCGGCTTTATCGCCTTGTTTGGGGTTGCCGTTGATGATGGTGTAGTACTTATGAGCTTCATTAAATCTGAGCACAAACGTATCGGACCCAAAAATTCTGAAGAATTATTTAATGTCATTGTTGAAGCGGGGAGTCGTCGTATTCGTCCACTCCTCATGACTACTGCGACCACAGTGATAGCCTTGTTACCAGTGATGTGGTCGAGTGGTACTGGCGCAGAGGTCATGCGGCCCATGGCCATTCCTATCCTTGGTGGCATGACCATCGAATTAATTACTTTATTTATCGTTCCTATTATTTATAGTTTTGTTGAACAAAGAAGAATCGAACAGGAGAATAATTATGTTTAAGAAATTACTTATACTATCGGCCATATTACTAGGCATGAATGCTTTCGCCGCTCGTGCACCTCTAGAACCAGCTTTAAAAAAAGAAGTCGCAGAAGTCTTAAATGCCAATGAAGAACTTCATGCTGCATTTTTCGAATACAGCAACGAAAATGTACAAAAGGCAGCCGCTTTGGTCGCTAAAAAAATTATGGCAATTAAAGATAAAGAAATCTCCAAACTTCTTAAAGTAAGCCATGACAAGTTGATGGAAATGACTAAGTCAACAGACGAGAAGGCTAATAAAGAAGCATTTTACGTTGTTTCATTGGGGCTCGCTAATATCATCAGAAAGTATGATGTCGGTGGTAAGTGGAATGTCTACTCTTGCCCAATGGTGAAAAAGAGTTGGGTTCAAGACTCTGCTAAAAATGACAATGTTAGAAATCCTTACGCACCTGAGATGCCAGGTTGTGGTAGTAAAAACACTTCGTTTTAGTTAAGATTGTTGGCCATCGTCCTATAGTTTAACAGGATAAAACGGAGCTTTCCTAAAGCTTTGATCCAGGTTCGAGTCCTGGTGGGACGGCCACTATTCAATTGTAAGTGTAAGTCCCGTAATCCCTTGTGTGCAGTCGTATTGGCCACGCCAGCGCCCGGCGATGGGCGAGCCTTTCGTATCGGTGAGACGCTTCAGGGTAAAAACCTTACAGCCTTGAAACTCAATGCGGCCTTCGAACTTTTCTTTCGAGCTGTCGATGAAGCCAGATAGTGGCACCATATCGTAATTGGCCGGACGTTTTATCCAGGCTAAACCACCGAGCTGGAGTCTTCCATCGCGCTCATCAAAACGTCCTTGCATCTGATAGCTTCCCTCTGGGAGGCTAGGATTTTCTCGAGTTGCATAGAACTCAAATTTTGCATTAACTGAGATTACTGCCGGCTTTTTGACTGGAGCAGGCTTTGCCACAACTTTTTTAGCAACTTGTGGCGCCGCAGTTGCAACCGCAACGGGCTGCTCTTTTTGTGTAGGACTTGGCAGCGGTTTTTGCTGCAAGAGATTGACGAAGATCATTACAAAAAGCAAATCCAATAAGGAAGTTAACTGTATCGCTGTTTTTCGAGGGCGTCGGTAAGTTTGATTCATAGAAATAGATTATGAAAGTTGAATGGTTGAAACAATTTGCTTGTAAGCATTGCTTTCATTAATAACCCTTTCAATTTTTGGTTGAAAGGTGCTTTCAATCACCATGAATAAGATAGAAAATGTAATTCCTAAAATGGTTGTATCCATGGCCAAAACGAAAGCGTTTGAAAGAGAAGAGACATCAACCTGACCACCAGACTGGAATGCCGTTTGAGCAATGGCCAAAATTGTACCGAGAATTCCTAGTAGGGGGAAAACCTGAACCAGCGTGGACATAATGCTGGTGAAAATCTCTATCTTGTAGTGACGACCATATAAGGGACGCTGGGCAACTTGTGTTGCATTCTTAGCGAACTCTTTTTTTAGCTCAGGCTCTTTACTGATTTTGTTCGAAATATAATCGAGCGCAGCTTGAATTTTGTCGTGGATATTTTGACTAGAGTCATTATCAGGGGCATCGGCAAAGCCACGAAGCAAATTGTCTGAGACATCGAGAAGTATGGATTCGTGACGGCGAATCATAAAGAATATTGAAATAATTAAATAAACTTGAATAATCGCAAAACCGTAAATGATAAGGAAAATATTATTAGTAATAAAACTAAAAAGACTTTGTACAACTGATGTATCCACTTTTATTCCTATACGATATGGCCTAAGCCTTATTTTTGTTATGTAACATTATCGGTGAAGTACTCGTTATCTTTACGATACGATACTTTTATTCCGAGAGCCCGACTGCCTCACTCTGTTACATAGGTCTTTATATCAAATTCAATTGTCCGATAAGTTCACGTGAATATTCGCCATCTCATTTATATTTTCGCCTTAACCGTACTCGTATCTTTCAACGTGCAAGCGGCCGGAGCGAGTTGTGAAGTAGGACCTGAGGCTTATTTGCCTGTTAGTGCCCAGACGACTGCGACAGTTGATGGCATCAGTGGGTCAGTTATTCTTCAAGGAGCGATGGACTGTGGTTGGGGCGTGCTTAAAGGCGCATGGGACGCGACAGGTGGACTTGTTTCAAGTGCCGCCTCATGTGTCTGGTCGCCAATTGAATGCGCTCAAAGTGCTAGGGCAGCGTTTAATAATGCTAAAAACTTCATTACCAATATCGTAGAAGAAACGAAGAGTGTAATGAACGGTATCTCGGCCCTTCCGGCCGCCGAGAAAGTAAATCTTATTTGCTCAATCATTGGAAGTATTGGAGCCGATGTTATTCTCGCCATATTGACCGGCGGGATTGCTACCGGCAAGTTGGGCTTAACCATGGCAAGAATTGTTCATAAGGTGACCCAAATTGCGGGGATCTTTAGGAAGGTAGCGTACCTTCCGGCAAAACATCTAGGCAAGATGTCAAAGGCTGCACTTACAAAAGTTGATGAGATGGTTGAATTGGGCTTTGGTCCGATGCTTCAACGAAGGCTTCGATCATGTATGTGATAAGAATACTTTTAACATTTTTGATTTCGCTCAATCTTTTTGCAGCAACTTGCGACATTAATAATATTGTCGATGAAGCGAGCGGACAATTTCAACGAAATAGAAGACAGGCCATGCAAAAGGCTAAGGATTTAGCAGGTATTCCTCGCGGTGCGAGGCTGGATAAGCAGTATATCGTTACTGGCGATGTTACCAAACGTGGAACCCCTGGCTATGTTTACAATGCGAACGTGACCCATCAAGGTCGCTATTATGAATACCTAGATTCTGAAGGTCGACGAAAGTTTATTATTGAACACACCAAGGACTTTGATCAAGGGGCCGGAGCTCACTTCCACGCCGCTAGACCACAGGGCCCTAATCCTTATTCGAATCAAAGAGATTATACTCTGCTTGGAACAGATGAAAGTGGGGGCACTGTGGTTAAAAAATATATGAAGATTGCCGATGATTCGGGCGAACATCATATTTATTACCACGTAGAGAACCCGTGAACTCAATCGAAAAGCTAAAACTTAAGAAACTACTCGAAAACGATCTCGCCAAGGCCAGTGAACTTTTTGGCGAGCATGAATTCTCTGCCTTAGCCGAGTCTTACCAGGTCTTGGCCAACGAAGCCTTTGAACACTATCTAGTCAAAAGTCCTGCCGATCAAACCTATAAATTCGATCAGCTTAAGAGCATAGATCTTGCGACTATTTTGCCATCGACCATTAAAAACCTGGCTCTAAGACTGCATGAGAGTGAGTCGGGACTTTGGTTGAAGACATCTGATCAAATTATTAATCAAACAATTCCGACTCTTGGAATTTCGTTTTATGATTGCGATAATCGAAAAATATATTCGATCCATGCCGGTGAGTATGAATGGGAAATCTACCTTAATGTTTAAGATAACAGCTATTCTAATTACCCTGGTGATGAGCTCAGTGCTGTTTGCCAAACCATCCTATGAAATTAAATTTAGTGACGATTGGAATGTTAAGAGAGATTCCTTTGGTGCAGACTATTTTGCCTTCAGTCCGCTTACGATAAAAAAAGAGTCGGCATCGCTTTTCGTCAAAGAGTACTCAGCTTCAATTCAGGAGCCTCTCTCATTTATCGTCTCTGATATTAATAAAAATATGGATAAGAATAAATCTAAATATAAAAACCTCAATATTTACAAGAAAGAAATGACTAAACTAGGAGAGCATAACTATGCCGTTGTCGAATATTATTACTTCGATAATGCAAAAAATATGATTATGTTTTCAATGATTTCAATTCTAAAAAAAGCAGGTAGCTATCTTTACTTTAATTACGCCGCTGATGAAGCGACCTTTAATGAGTTTAAAGAAAGTACTATTGGCGCTATGAAGAGCGTAAAACTTCAATAGGACTGCGTACTTTTTTCACCTTGAATAATGGCCACCCCTGAGCTGGTGCCTAGTCTTGAAACTCCGGCCTTTAAATAGGCGAGTGCATCTTCTTTTGATCTGATTCCACCACTGGCTTTAATTTTGACGTCTTTAGAAATATTGGCCTTCATGATTTCGATATCGGCGAGAGATGCTCCTCTTGATGAGAAACCGGTTGAGGTTTTTACAAAATGAGCACCGGCCTTAGTGGCCAGCTTGCATGCACTTGCGATTTCGTCAGCAGATAAAAGTGCCGTCTCAAGAATGACTTTGACCGTTTGCTTTCTTGCAGCTTGAACAACCGCGGCTATGTCTTGCTCAACATAGTCGAGTTCACCCGATTTCAATTTGCCAATCGCTATAACCATGTCAATTTCATGAGCACCTTTTGTAATAGCGTCACTTGTCTCAAAAGCCTTTGATTCACTAGTCATGGCTCCTAGCGGAAAACCCACCACAGTACAGATCTCGACCGCAGTTCCATCCAGTAAGCTCTTTGCCAAGGGGATATATTGTGGATTGATACAAACTGTTTTGAAGTTAAATTTAACCGCTTCGCTGCATAGCGTTTTAATTTGCTCTGCCGTCGCCTCTGGCTTTAGTAGAGTATGATCAATTGTGGCTTCAATTTTTAGCTCGGTCATAGCGTCATCCCTGTGCTGATGATAGGATTTTGCCATGTTTGCAAAATCAAGTTGGCTACTAAGGCCTGTGACAATTTTTGTCTTTTCCTTAGTCGCGTTAGGCACATCATTATACCTGTATATCAGCTCTTATTTAAGAGTTAATGATGCCTTTGCTATGTTCGTTCGTAAACATAATCTGGATGCGAGACAGCTACTTGATTCCCATACTTGGGTAACTATTTTGGTTTTATCTATTCTAGTTGGGTCAATCATCTTGGGGTTTACTCTCGTTTTTACATATTACCAAAAATTGTTTCAGCTCTACCGCATGCAACAAAACTTCATCAGTGGGTTTACTCACGAACTTAAAACACCGATAGCTTCAATTCGACTATTTCTCGATACTTTCTCGCGCCATGATTTGCCGCGGGAAGAAGCGCTTAAGTATATCGATTTTATGCGTAAAGATACTGAGCGTTTGGCCAGCAACGTCGACCAAATCCTGAACCTAGCAAAAATCGAAGAAAAAAAATACGAACCTAATTTCAATCGTGTCGATCTCAACCAAACAATTGAAGAGATTGTCGCCAAAGTTCATTCGCCCGAAACTGGTAAGCCAATTTCTCTTTCAAAGAGCCCTGTTGAGTTAGTTTGTGAAATTGATCCACCTCTATTTGAAATGATGGTGATGAATCTGATCAATAATGCTTTTAGTTATAATAATGGTGATGATAAAAAACTCGAAATCCATTTAGTTCGAAATGGTAAGTTTGCGACAATCTCTTTCACAGACAATGGTGTTGGACTTGAAGCCAACGAGATAAAAAAAATCTTTAGAAAGTTTTATCAAGTAGGTAAGTCGGCCAAAGGTTCAGGGCTAGGTCTTTATCTCGTCTCTGTCGTGGCCAAGCTTCACCGCGGACAAGTCGGCGCTACAAGCCCAGGACTCGGTGCAGGCAGTACATTTCAACTTTCAATCCCTCTTTTAGTAGAGGCTTAATGCAAAAAGAACGAATTCTTATTGTTGAAGATGAAGAGCATATCGCTGAAGGGATGCGCATTAATCTCTCGCTACAAGGCTTTGATGTCCAAGTTGCTATTGATGGCGCCAAAGGACTTGCAGCATGGCGCGAGTTTAAACCCCATCTCTTAGTTGTCGATTTGATGATGCCGGTTATGGATGGTTCCCAGCTTGTATCTCATATCCGAGCGGAAGATGAGAAAACTCCCATCTTAATCCTCACAGCAAAAGACGCCAGCCAGGACAAAGTGAAGCTGCTACAAAAAGGCGTAGATGATTATTTAACAAAACCCTTTGTGCTCGATGAATTCCTTCTGCGCGTTGCCCGCTTGGTGGAAAAATCTCGCTGGTATCGTGGCACCCAAGGCGAGGTCGTCATATTTGGTAATGAAGATGAAAATCAAGTCGACTTTAGTTCTCGCGCCGCTAGCCATCGAAATGAAAAGTTTGATCTAACCGAGCAGGAGCTTGAGATTTTTCGTTTCTTTTTTGAAAATGCCAATCGACCGGTCGAGCGCAGTGAGGTGCAAGAAAAAGTGCTAGGATTTGGCGAAGATGTGACTTCGCGCACCTTAGATAATTTTATTGTTCGACTGCGTCGATATTTCGAGGATGATCCCAAAAAAACTCAATATTTCGAATCTGTGCGTGGTGTCGGTTACCGCTTTCATCTTAAAACTCGTTGACCTATGGATTTGTTTGCGCGTACCGTTAGGGAGCACAAAAAATTGGAGTTTGTATGTCTCTTTTAAAAGGTAAAAAAGCCCTTATTCTTGGGGTTGCTAATGATATGTCGATTGCTTGGGGAATCACCAAAGCGTTCAAGGAACATGGTGCCAGTGTTGCGCTTACTTATCTAAACGAAGGCCTAAAAAAGCGCGTTGAGCCTCTGGCCAATGAAGCTGGTGCAGATTTTCTTTGTGAAATGGATGCTACTAATGACGCTCACTACGAAGCGCTTAAAAAAACAGTACAAGAAAAATGGGGAACATTTGATATTTTAGTTCACTCCTTGGCGTTTGCTGATCGTAATGATCTTAAAGCTGACTTCTCTGATACTTCACGCGCCGGTTTTAAAATGGCCTGTGACGTTTCTGCATTTTCTCTAGTCGGTCTTTGTCATCACCTCAAAAATATTATGAATCCAGAGAGCTCTGTCATGGCCATGACTTATCACGGTTCACAACAAGTTCTTCCAGGTTATAATGTGATGGGTGTTGCTAAGGCGGCACTTGAAGCTTCATCTCGCTACCTGGCCGAAGATCTTGGTCGTAAGCAAATTCGTGTTAACTGTATTTCTGCCGGCCCAATTAGAACGCTGGCTTCTTCAGCTGTTCCTGGACTTCGCGAAGTTTTCAAAATGGTAGAAGAGAAAGCACCACTACACAGAAATGTTTCTCAAGATGACGTTGGTGGCATGGCGGTTTATCTTGCCAGTGATCTGTCTCGTGGCGTGACCGGCCAAATCCTCTATGTGGATTCAGGCCTTGCTATCATGGGCGCTTAATAAAGATTATCTTCTTCACCCATAACCGCGGCATTTTGATAGTCATCAATTTGACTTAAAATGTCGCGATAACTTGCTCTTTGCCTCACCAGCTCTTTTAGCACGGCCAAAGTATTTGGTGACATCGTATGGAAGTATGCGGGCATCCCATTAGAAATAAGATCGAGCCACTTGCTGGCTTTATCACCTGGATTCATGCGCTCGACTCTAGTCATGGCCTGAGTCGGATAATACGAAAAAGTATCGCAACCATTTAGAAAATAAACTTGATAGCGCGCTCTTGGAAAATCCACCAGACGAATAAATTGATCAATATTATGTCCCAGACCGGCGTGACCATTATACATCACGTAGTCGGCCTTGGTGCTATAAGCCTTAATCGTATTGATTTCTGATTGGCTAACTAAGCTTACTTTTTCCACCAACATGACGGCGATTCGTATCTTTTGATTGTTGGCCAAAGTTTTCTCAATTTGTAAGAACTTTGGAAGATTATCATCTAAGGCAAAATTAAACCTTTCGCTGGAATATTCCCTGTAAAGAGCTCGTAGCGTTTCATAATAAGACCTTGAGCCAACGTCGCTGTTATTGGCGGCATAGGGCTTATCTTTTGCGAAAACTAAGAAGACATCAAGAAGTCCATCGGCCCAAAGCTTATTATACTCGGGAGACTTATTATGAGTTTGTAGTGAGCTAGGGGTAAAACTCGCTGGCATTTTAAAGACATAATCGGTCGCAATCGATTCATCGCTGAAGTTGCAATAAGAGTTATAAGGTCTAAAGTGATAAAAAAGATTGGCCGTACTTAAGGCCCCAGAGTGGTCGTGACAATTTGTAAGCGTGCCTGAGTCTAAGGCACTCAAGAATTGACCGTAGAATTGAGGTCCAGCGCGATGGGGGAGAATAACTTGCATCGAACCTACTGGCGAGTTTCGATTATTCCAGGCCACAGGGACAGTGGCATTATAAGTTGCAATGAAATTTCCGCGACCGGATTGATCAGGTGAGACCGAAGTGACTTCAAACTTAGCGTGTGAAAGAAGTGGTCCGCTATTATAATGATTAAAAAATCCTACAAGGAAACTTAGCTGCGAAGTGATCTGCTCTTTGATCAAGGGCATATGGGTGGTGAAAACCGCTAGCTTCGCTCCTTGAATCTTGAGGTCATAGATTTTTGAAGAATCCGAGTCAAACTTTGGATTTTTGGCATTAACGGATAAAGAAAGCAAAGCAATAGCGATGAAGCTCAGTAGTTTCATTGAAATCTCATTTTAAAATTTTCAAGGAAACTACTGATAATTCAAACACTTCGTCTAGGTACTAGTAATTTTTACAAAGATTAATATCTGAAATTCTTATGGATATACTCCACCGCTTTCTTCACATTCTCTTGTGGCGTTAGTGGTAGTACCCCATGGCCTAGTCCCATAATCCAGCGTGAAAGATCCTGTCCTTGCACGCTTTTCCAAAGGCGCTCAAGGCCAGCCTCAACGTGTTGCCATTCAAGATGCAGAAGACTTGGGTCAAAATTGCCCTGAATCATATACTGTGAGCCCAGCTCTCGAAGTGCTGTCGGCAGATCCATGCGCCAATCAATCCCAAGCACATCAATTGCTTCACATTCGATGGCCTTAAGATAGTCCATGTGGGTGTGCTTGCTATAGTAGATGATTTTTGTTTCTGGGTGCAGACGTTTGAAATCCATACATTGTTTTCTAAGTGCTGGAAGAATGTACTTCTCATAGTGGAAGCGATCCAGTTCACCGGCAGCAGTATCAAAGATACATACGGCATCAGCACCACCTTCGGCCTGAAGAATCATCTCGGTTAACAGACCAGGCATAAGACGCTCAAGAAACTGCGTCCAGCGACCGTCGTAGAGACCTTTTTTAGCGTCAATTAAATTACCGGCATGTCCGCCTTCTACAGCGTAGGCATAGAGTGTCCACGGCGCACCTACAAAACCAAGCAGTGACTTATTTTGTGGCAAGCTGGCTTTTAGAAGTTTTGTGGCCTCTTTTTGAAACTTATAAAAGTCTTCTGGGTTACCTTGTGGCTTGAGTTCAAAGATGGCCGACATATCGGAGATTTTCATACCAAGAATTGGACCTGGGTTATAAACCAGTCCCATGCCGAGGTACTCAAGTGGGAAGAGTAGGTCAGAAAATAAAATAGCGGCATCAAAGTCGAATTCGTCGATTGGTCCCATGGTTACATCGTGGGCCAGTTGTGGGTTCTTACACATGCTCATAAAGTCACTACCGGCCTTAATTGCTTGGTAGTGATCGTGATAACGACCTGCTTGTCGCATAAACCATACTGGAACACCAGTTGTTGAGTTTGCTTGATCTCTTTTATGAAATAGGCCCATTTTATTCTCCGCTAGTGACGGTCATCTTATAACCGACACCTCTAATATTGTGTATTGTTATTGATTGAGTGGAATCGCTTTCACACCACTTTCGAAGTTTGACGATATAATTATCAACAGTGCGCTCAGATGGAAACTTATCACTGCCCCAAACTTGATTGAGAATGTCTTCGCGCGTAACTGCTTCGCCCTGCTTTAAAAAGAGCAGTTTTAAAATGGCACATTCTTTTTGAGCGAGAGGAATTGTTTCACCATGAGCATCAATAAGTTCGTAGCTTGAAAAGTGAATTTCAAGTGGACCTGCTTTAATGATATTAGGCAGAGGCATCTCGCTGGTGGCAAGAATGCGTTCTAGCCTAAGGGTCAGCTCTTTAAGCGCAAAGGGCTTGGTAATATAATCGGCAGCGCCGATTTCTAAGCCCTCAACCCTGATATCGGGGTCATTGAGCGCTGATAAAAATAACAACACGAAGTCTTTTCTTTGCTCTCTAAACTCTCGCGCAAGATCAAGCCCATTGCCATCGGGCAGACCAATATCCATGAGGACAATGGCGGGTGATTGTTTGCTGAAAAGATCGCGCGCCTTAGTCGCAGTTGTCGCCAATGCGCAATGATGACCAAGTGATCCCAGGTACTCATTTAATGTCGTGCCGAGGTTGGGTTCGTCTTCGACGATTAAAATGCCATTCATGACTCATCCGCCGTCGTGGCAGGCTTAAACGTCAAGCTAAACAGCAGTTTGCCTTTGTCGTGAGTGATCTTAAGTGCGCCGCCCATCTTATCCATTAGCTTTTTTGCGAGATACAGGCCAATGCCTGAACCTTTGGTTGAATTATGCTTATAAAACAGAGTTCCAAGACGGAGTTGGTCGCCGTCAAAATAACCATCGTCGCTATACTTCAATATGACTTCGCCGTTAATATTTTCGACGGTGACATTGGCACTTTTGGTGGTGGCATGAACGCGTGTATTTTCTAAAAGATTTCTTAGCACCAATGTGAGTGCAAATTGATCGGCCATGACGGAAGGAAGATTGTCTTCGATGCTTGAGCGAATATCGAGTCGATTGCCCCAACGCTCGAGCGTGGATTGTACAAACGAGCTGATTTCAATTGCGACGGGATTGAGATTGCCTCCGCGCTCAAGACGAGATAATTGCAAAATCTTGTCCATTTGGTCTTCAAGCTTTTGCGTATCTTCGATGAGTCTTCCGGTGAGCTCACTAACGCGAGAATTATCAAGTCTTGTTACTAATTCATCAATCACTTCACTTTGAAGTCTGATGCTAGCCAGAGGAGTTTTAAGTTCATGGGTGAGTGACGCGAAAAAGGCTTGAATTGACTTTGTTTTTCTTTGATCTTGTAGCCATAGAAAAATAAGTGAAAAGGAAAGCAAAAGAAGTAACAGTAAGAAGGTACCGCCTTCCCATTTGATCATGCGAATAAAGCCCGGCGAGACGGCCTGCTCCATGGCACTTCCAAGTTGAATCATGAGATAAACCCACCAGCCGCCAAGGACTAGCAAAGTCGCAACCCATAAAAAACTTAAAAGGAGGAGTAGGTTGCGTCTAGGCACTCATTAACTCCACAGTCTCTTTTCAAGTTCGGCAATAACCGCATCATCATGGGCCATAGAGGCAAAGCCGACTTCCCACGCGTTGGGTGCGATATAGATACCTTTTTCTAAAAGTTCTCCAAACATTGGGCCAAAGGCTTCACTGAGATTACTTGGAATTTCATGAATGGCCTTAAGCTCTTTATCAGTTTTTGGATGCATCCAAAAAAGTGAACCGTATTGAATGACGCTCGTGTTGGCATATTTACCATCGCTATACTCGGCCAACCATCTTCTAAAGATGTCAGCGATGCGCTTGGTATTGGCCTCTAAGACGTCGTAACTTGCAACAGATAATTTTGACAGTGTCGCAAGACCACCAACCATAGCGAGTGGGTTGGCCGATAGTGTTCCGGCTTGATAGACCGGGCCGACGGGAGCAAGTTCACTCATAATATGTTCAGGTCCACCAATGGCACCGACTGGAAGTCCGCCGCCAATAATCTTACCGTAGGTGACTAAGTCGGGCTTGATACCAGTAACTTTCGCCATCCCACCAAAGGCTACTCTAAAGCCAGAGATCACTTCATCAAAAACGAGCAGGGCTTTTTCTTTAGTACAAAGATCTCTCACGGCGTGGAGATACTCATTGTCTTGAATTAACAAACCATTGTTGGCAGGCAGTGGTTCAATGAAGACGCCAGCAATCTCGTCTTTGTGTTCTTCAAAGCAAGCCTTAAGAGCGTCGATATCGTTAAGCTCAACGATAAGAGTATCGTCGGAGACTCCTTTTGGAACTCCGGCCGATGAAGCATCAGCACTTCCAGCCAAACCAGAACCGGCTTTGATCAGCATGCTATCGACGTGACCGTGGTAGCAGCCATTGAATTTAATAATCTTGCTGCGCTTTGTATAACCGCGCGCCAAGCGGATCGCCGTCATCACCGCTTCAGTGCCAGAGTTCACAAAACGAATCTGATCAATAAAGGGCAGGCGATCAACAAGAAATTGTGCCAGCTTTAAAGAGTAAGGTTCACAGGCGCCGTAACTCCAACCGCGCTCAAGTGCGTGTCGTAACTCTTGCTCCACATCGCGATCTCTGTGGCCAAGAATAAGTGGGCCAAAGCTCATGCAAAAATCGATATAATCCTTACCGGCCACATCAGTGATATAAGCACCTTCTGCACGCTCGAAAAAGCGAGGCGCCATTGGTAGGCCTTTGAATCCGCGAACGGGGGAGTGAACTCCACCAGGAATAATTTTTTTTGATAATTCGAAAAGTTCTTTGTGATTGTCTAGCAAGATTTATCCTTTAATTAGCTGTCAACGTTCTAAATTCTTTTATGCCACTTACCGCTATCACGTTCACCTTCTGCGCGGCAAAGCCATCATAAGTTTTGCCTAGGCCGCACCAGTGACGCTTACTGGTAATGGTTGGGAAAGCTTTCGCGTATGCACTGTATTGGTGGATACTAGTCCAAAAAAAATCAGACGTATCTTCAATATCCTTTTTAAAATCCTCAGAAATAGGATTTAGTGTTCTTTCATAGGTTTCGACGACTTGTCCAAGACCGCTGTAGGCGTCTTCACCAGATAAAATGAGCCAATCAAAGTTGGCCCCACGCATTAACTGGAGCAGAGCAGAACTCTCAAAACTCTCGAGCTGCTGCTCTCCAAGGCTATCTGCTGCGCCATTGACCCAATGATTTTGAGCGGCCAGCTTTTGCCACGTCTTTGTTCCTGCGGCCCAAAGCCCTTGAACTTTGTCTGTGTTTTTCATGGACTTAAAAACATAGGAAGAAGTAGCGAACAGGTCTTTGCCACTACAGTCCACATCGATGGCGATGGGTTTTTTGTTCATTAATCTGTCTTCATCCGGCATGCCGACAAAAATCTTAGTCGCCTTCACTTTTTCAATAGTTGGTTCAATTCTAAGAGACTCAATATCAATATTATCTTTTTTACCAAGATGGGAGTGAACAAAGCGATCTTCTGTCGCCATCACCGCCACGCCAACGGCCAAGTGACAGCCTCCGCCGTAGTCATTGAAAGCTTTGCGCTCGCGTTTAACTGCTTGCTCAGTATGCTCGTGATGGATTGAAGCAAGAATAGTTTTGATCTTTGCTGCCTCAGGGTTTTTGTCATGCATCTCTACAGCGAGTGCACCTTGAGAAGCGGCCCACGGAAACTTTGATGCAGGCAAAATGGCAAAGTTCATATCTTTTAATAAAGGACGAAGTTCTTCTTTTGAAGCTTCAACTTGGGCCAAACGCTCAAGTCCAGGCATGGCAAGAACAATGGCGTGATAGTTGCCATCGCGAAGTTTTTGAATGCGTGTGTTCACATTCCCGCGCAGCATCTTTGTTTCGATTGTTGGCGAGCTTGGAACAAAACTTGAAAAATGCGACTCTAAATTTATAATTCTTCTTGGTGAGCTGGTACCGATAACAAGGTTTTTAATCTCACCGTTTTGGAGTTTTTGTACATTTTCATTGGGAATCAAAAGAATATCGTGACCAAAACGGCGCTCACCAATGGCGCCCAAAACAATGCCATCAGGACGGTCACTGCCTAAGTCTTTATAAGAGTGAACGACCAAATCCACTTCATTTTTTAGAAGGGCCTCATCAAGCTCTTTGGTAAAAAAGTCTTTGCCCTCAAGTTGCCAGAGAGGCTTATCTGTTTGCTGATCACCCTGTGTTTTAATAATGACCAGTTCAAACTCTTCGCCGGTTCTCTGGGTAAGTAAGTCTTTGACTTGACCGCATTGAGTAAGCGCGAGCAAACTTCCGCGCGTTCCGATCTTCCATACTTTTTTCATTAGACTAATTCCAGGTCTTTTGTTGTGAGAATAATTTCGCTGACAGGACTGATGCGTTTTTCGACGATATTTTCAATGGCAGCTTGAGCATTTGCAAGCTTCACCTTTTTTTGTTCATCCAGTTCTTCTTGAAAAGAGAAAACATCATCTAGGCGATAGACTCCATGATGTGCTTGAAGCGAGGTTGCTAGAGCTGAAGGGGAGCCAAGATCGACAAAAGCTCTTCTGCCTTGTTCATGGCGCGAAGTCCACGAGTTGAAGAAGTCATCTTGGTAAAGAGGAGCATCAGGGCCGATCGTATTGATGACCAAAGAGAATTCACGATAAAGACTTGGTGAGAACCACTCGACTGGCCTGATTCCATAGTCATCGTGAAGCTTTGCCACGCGCTCAAAGTTTCTGGCTGAAAGGTAGACATCAAACTTTCTGGTAAGCAGCTTTAAAGATTCTTCAGCCAGTTTGCCTGAGCCCATAATAAGTACGCGGCCTTTTTGTTGCGGGCAATGTCGTAGCAGTAGTTTTCTGGCCAGGCCGCCATAGGTATGAGAGCCAATCTCTAAGAGGTGGGCCGAACGTACTGTTTTAGCGTCTTTAAATAATTTCTCGAGTACGCGCATAATGCCTACATGACGACCGTCTTTTTCAACATATTCGGCGTAGGCCTGCTTAAACTGGGAGACGACTTCGTATTCACCAAGCACCTGGCTTTTTAGACCGCAGATTGTTTCGAGTAAAAAGGTGTAGGCGTGCGTTCCTAGATATTCTTCATGGTCTTGATTTGATTGTTCTAAAATACTTTTTGGATGTTCATCAAATCCCACCACCAATGATCTTTGGCATGTGCGTAAGAGAAAGAGCTGCGCGTCCGCTGGTTTGAGCGAAGCGTCTGCTGGTAAATGTAACAGACGAAGGTTTTCAATCATGATTAATCAGCAAGTTAGCAAAACTTTGGAAGGTTTGTGTCACAAAAGTGTAGGGCCAATAATATTTCCTGTTTCTCTCCCCAAATGGGGGGGAATTTGCTAGCTTGGGCCCATGGAATCTTTTGCACCTCAGCCCTCTGACAATAAGCGTCGTTTAAATAAGCTTTATCAGTGGCTTCTTACCCCCTTTTTGGCCATCGATCGCAAGGTCGAGGGCGCTGCTATGTTCTTCGTAAAACATTGGGGCAAGTCGCGCTTTATGATTTCTATGAGCAAACGCGCGCAGGTGCTTGGTATTGAAAAACTTTGGAAAAAGAGTCCTAAAGCGTTTGTGTATTTTTTCTTATTTTATTTAGTTAGAGACACCATTCTTTATATCATTATCCCGATTTATTTCGCTGGATTGATTGGCGAGTAAACTTTTGGAGCGTACATCATGGAACTAATGTTTGATTGGCAAGGAATCCTAGCTCGTGGAAAAGGACTTACTTTCGATGACGTACTTTTGGTGCCTCGTCACTCGGCCGTGACTTCACGCCGTGATCCAGTTCTTACTTCTAAAGTAACCAAGAATTATTCTCTCACAACTCCGATTGTGAGTGCCAATATGGACACAATTACTGAAGCCACGATGGCGATTGCCATGGCCGATCTTGGTGGCATGGGCATTCTTCACCGCTTTTTATCTCCTGAAGATCAAGTCACTCAAGTGAAGCAAGTTCTAGCTCACATCCAAGCTAAAGGACTTAAACTTCCTGTGGCCGCGAGTGTTGGTGTTAAAGAAGAAGGCATGCGCCGTGCAGACCTTTTGGCCGATGCCGGTGTGAATATTTTGACCGTCGATATCGCTCACGGCGACTCAGTCATGATGCTCGATACACTTGAACATATTAAAAAACGCTACCCACATATTGATGTGATCGCTGGTAACGTCGACACGCCTGATGGTGTTCGTCGTATGATCGATCGTGGCGCTGATGCAGTTAAAGTTGGAATTGGTCCAGGCTCAATGTGTACAACAAGAATTATTACAGGCCACGGTGTACCTCAGCTAACGGCCATCGCACTTTGTGCCCGTGAAGCTAGTGCTCACGGAATTCCAGTGATCGCCGACGGCGGGCTTAAAACTTCCGGCGATATCGTCAAAGCTTTCTGCGCTGGTGGCGATACTGTCATGGCCGGCTCACTGCTTTCAGGCACTCTAGAAACTCCAGGTGAACTTAAAGGCGGAACTAAAGCTTATCGCGGTATGGCCTCGAAGGCGGCCCAAGTTTCTTGGAGAGGCGAGCTTCCCCAAGGCATGGCGGCCGAAGGCGTCGACACTCGCATTCCATGTAAAGGTCCTGTAGCCGAAGTTCTTTCCGAACTAACCGGAGGGCTTCGCTCGGGAATGACCTACCTAGGCGTTGATCAAATCCCAGCAATGCGCGAAAATGCTTTATTTATGGAAATGAGTACCTCGGGCATGACAGAGTCGCGCCCCCATGGACTTCGCGGCTAATACTGGAGATATCCTCACGTGACCAAAATGCAAGAAGTTGTTCTCTCGTACCCTAAGCTTCACGATCGAATTGAGTCACGTGATAACTCCAAAGCAGAGCGCGAACGTGCGCTTAAATGTTTAAAAGAAATCGCAGCGGATTTCTCTGAGACGTATATTAAGTCTATGGAGAAAATGATGGATGCGGCATTGCCGCGTTTGTATGACGGCATCAACTTCAATGAAGGCGATGTTGATTTAGCTGAATTGACTAAACAGGGTTCCGTCGTTTTAGTACCAAACCATCAAAGTCACGCCGATTATCTCGCCATCAACTATCAGGTTTATAAGAAATATCGTTTTCCTGTTTATATTGCCGGTGGCATTAACCTAAATATATTCCCCATTGGAACAATGTTTCGCCGCTCTGGTTGCTTCTTTATCAGACGAAGTTTTGCTAGCGATATCACCTATAAGCTGACGCTCGAAGCTTATCTTTATTATCTATTAAAAGAGAAAAAACCGATTGAGTTTTTCTTTGAAGGCGGTCGCTCGCGTACTGGTAAACTATTGCCACCACGCTACGGTCTTTATCAGATGTTGATTGAAGCTCATACGGTCTTGGCCGACCAAGGTGAGCCAACACCTCTTATCTTCTTACCAGTCTCTATCGTTCATGAGTATGTGCCGGAGCAAAAGTCACTGGCGCGTGAGCTTAGCGGCGGCAAAAAGAAAAAAGAATCTACCACTCAGTTGTTCGGGTTATTTAAACTCTTTGCCTATCAATTCGGCTCAGTTCATATCAATCTTGGTCGCCCAATTGAAGCGGTTAAAGATCCAAATGAAGACCTTAAAAAGCAAACTCAAAACTTAGCTTTTAAATGCTTTAGGGAAGTCGGTCGCCACATGATGGTGACACCGACATCGCTTCTTGCTCTGGTGCTATTAGATGAACCTCAAGGAGCTCTGCTTTGGAGCGATATCATCGCTAAAGCAAAAGCCGTTATTCATCATTGTAAAAAGTTTGATATTCCCGTGACAGCTTCTCTTGATTGCGACAATTTTGAAGCGGCGCTTGGTCGTGCCATGGATATACTTGTCGGCAATAAAAAAATCGAATTGATTGGTCGAAACGATGGTACCAATCATCTATTCTACTCAATTAAAGATGAAAGTCGCACAGAGATTTTATACTTCAAAAATACAATTTTACATCACTTCCTCGTTCCTTGGGTGATCACCGGTGCATGGATCAATATGTTCAACGGCCGTATTAATACGGTTGAAGATTTAAAAGCATTCTTCTTGGCCCAACGTGCCCAGCTTAAACAAGAATTTTACCTGCCAACGGTGCATGAGTTTTTGGTGCGAGCGCTTCGAATTATTTCAGCCGCCATTGGACGCGAAGTTAAATCGCTTGAAGATTGCCTCGAGCTTTCCCACAAAGAATTGTATTCGATTGCCTCAAGTCTAGGCGTCTTCTCTCGCGTTTGTAGCACCATTAACGAAGCTTATTATGGTGCCATGATGGCGATGAAAGAGCTACAGACGAAAAACCCTCAAGGTTTTAAATACGATAATTATTCTCGCCGCATGAAAGAGGGGCTCGATGAGCTTTGCGCCCTTGGCCGTGTGGTGAAATATAAAGAAAGTTTCTCTGTTCCGATTGCAAAAAGTGCTATGACTTATTTCCAACAAATGGGCGTCATTGAAAATGTTGAGGGTCTATACACTATTGTCGAACCTGATAAGTTTGATCTTTTGCTCAAAAAGTACGAGAAAGACTTAATCGACAAATTGACCCTTAATATTAGAGTAGTGGAGTCCTAAATGAGTAAGCCTTTATTTCCAGGCCATAAAGATAAAGAAAAAGTAAAAGAGCTGATGCTTGCCATGTTTGCTTACTTAGGGGAGGACGCAAATCGCGAGGGGCTTAAAGATACGCCTAATCGCGTGGTCAAGAGCTGGGACAAACTCTACGGTGGTTACTTACAAAAGCCGGAGGATGTTCTCACAACTTTTGAAGAAGATGATGTGATCCCTCACGATCAGATTATTCTTTTAAAAGACATTGAGTTTTATTCAACTTGTGAACATCATCTTTTGCCATTTGTTGGCAAGGCACACGTTGCTTATATTCCTAAAGATAAAGTTGTTGGTATTTCAAAGCTCGCTCGCATTGTTGAGATCTATGCTCGACGTCTACAAGTTCAAGAACGTATTGGTAACCAAGTGACGAAAGCTCTCATGACTCACCTTAATGCTAAAGGTGCGTCTTGTATTATTGAGAGCAAACACTTTTGTATGACCTGTCGTGGAGTTGAAAAACAAAACTCTGTGATGGTGACTTCTTCTCTACGTGGAACGTTCTTAGAGGACGGTCGCACCAGACAAGAGCTTATGACTCTCATTCGCTCATGATTAACTTTTTTGAATCACCAAATGCACGTTTAGTTGGTCGTTGTGTGAATGATCAAAGCTGGAATAGTGTACTTGGTCTGCTCGATCAATTTGTTCTCAATTGGCCAGGGCTAGCGCTATCGAGTCACGACGTGATTTTGCAATGGCGTGGATCTGGCTTATTTGTTTTTCGTGAAATCACCGGCCATTTATCCAAAGGCATCTTGGAAGAGAACGGTTTAATTTCTCTCGATTTATCATCTTCACCTGCTGCACAGTGGCACAGCGAATTAGCTTTTGACGCCTCCATTACGAAGCTTAAAAACTGGTTTGATGAACAAGTTAAATCTACTCAAGCTATTGATTTTCC
>PBCC01000019.1 GCA_002716825.1 Halobacteriovorax sp.
AAAATGATGCCTACCCAGATAAAAGTCGTTGGTTGGCCACATTTTTAATGGGACAGATTATGGGCAAGAAGGCTTCTTCACTGCTTGTTAAGTTTACTCAACATCCGAATTGGGTTCTTAGAATGGCTTCTCTTAAGACACTGCTGGCTCTAAAAGATAAGAGTCACGCCGATGCTTTTGCTCGTGCACTAAGAGATGATAGCTTTCTAGTAAGAAGACAGGCACTTGATAATATCGCTCATATGGAACTCAAAGATTATGCCGCTCATGTATGGGCCATGTTGTATGACAAAAGAAATTATTACGAAGGCAAGCCTGGTGAAAAAGAGGGAACGAACCTGGTTAAGCGCGCGGTTCGCGTGGTGGGCGATCTAAAGTTTGATAAAGCACTTAAGCCTCTCTTTAGCATGCTTCAAAAAGACAAATACAAAGATATCCACGCAGATATTCGTTATGCTTTAGAAAAGATTACTGGAAAGATTACACCTAAGGCATCAGCAGACATTCAACAGCGTTTTTGGAAACAAACAGCGCTTTCTTATCAGACCATCTAGAACGATGCTTCCAATTCTTTAGCTTTTTCACGCTCGATCTTCTTGAGTTTCTTATCAATACTAAGAAGTCGCTCAACTCTATAAAGAAGAGATTGTTCTAAGATTCCGTCGGTTGGAACCACTTTCCATCCTTGTAAAAAGTCTTGCTCGATAAGCTGACGTTTAAAAACGGTGACTTTACTGACTTCTTGGTTGCCACGAAACCCTTTGACCACGTTGAGAATAAGTTTAAACTTTGCGGCTTTAACAGCATCGCTACCACCAAAGCTATCAGCGAAATTAGTCTCGAGTGTGTTGTCGATCCAGCGGGTTTTAATCACGCCCGCTTCTTGGTTTTTAAGTTCCAAGTCATACTTGGCCATAATCTGCAGAACGGCCTGCCAAGTTTGGGCATAATCGGCGTTGAAAACCTTACTTGGGATCTCGAATTCTTCGGTAACATAACGGAATTGATCATAAGACGCACAGCCGCCAAAACTGAGTAGGCTGCCAATTAAAACTGCTCGAATGAAAGACGTCTTGGCCATAAGTTCGCTATAATGATAGTTAATTACTTATTATTATTGTAGCCGAATTCTTCGCTGTTACCAAACGCGGGGAGGATATGCCCTATGACTGATCTAGATGCTCTAAAAATTCTTAAAAGTGTATTAACTGAAGAAGCCCAGGCGATTACCTCAATGCAAGAGCGCCTCACTGATCAGCAGGCTAAAAACTTAGTGTCTTTATTTAGAGAAATCAGAGACCAGGATGCCCAACTTATTTTTTGTGGTGTCGGTAAGTCCGGACATATCGGAACTAAACTCTCGGCCACTTTTTCATCTTTAGGACTAAGATCTCAGTTTTTGCATCCTACCGAAGCTTTGCACGGTGACCTAGGTCGCGTGGGTCCACGCGATGCCATCGTTGTGATTAGTAAGTCGGGAACAACTGAAGAGATTATTAAGCTTCTACCATTTCTAGATATACCCAGAGAAAAAAGAGTTGGGTTATTAGGTAATGTAAAGAGTCCACTTGCCGAATCTGTTGGCATTCCACTGGATTGCTCAGTGGCCAAAGAAGCCTGTTTAAATAATCAAGCTCCGACCACCAGTACAACAGTGGCAATGGCCATGGGCGATGCTATGGCAGTTTTATTTGAAGCCTGTGTTGGTCTTTCCAAGGAAGGCTTTGCCGTGAATCATCCGGGGGGATGGCTGGGCAAACAACTTCGCATGAAAGTGAAAGATATCATGCGTCCACTCGAGCAATGTCCTGTAGCGAATGATAACCAAATTTTAAAAGATGTTATTCTCGCCATGACAAAACTTCCCGTTGGCGGTTGTGCCATTTTAAATCAAAAAAAGCTGGTCGGAATTATTGTTGAGGGGGATATTAGACGCACTTTTGCTAAGGATTCTAAAGGCGTGGATTCGCCTGTTAAAGAAGTCATGACTGCGAACCCATTACTTATTAAAGCAGATTCTTTAGCAGTTGAAGCTCTTGAGATCATGGAAACTAAAGGTAAGTCTATTGGAGTTCTTCCGGTCGTAGACGCTCAGGGAGTCTTTCTTGGGATGGTGACTTTACACGATCTAGTGCGCGAGGGTTTTACGCGTTAAATACGTGCCTAAGAAAATTGTAGCACCAAGAATTATTGCAATAAACCACGTGACCCAAAGTCCAAAACGTTGAAATGGCGTTTTCTTACTCGTGGATTTTGCTAACTCAACCTGCAAAACATTTTGTTCAAAAACTCCAGTTCGAACAGACTCAGAACCATCGGCGTAAACGACGGATGAGACACCCGTATTGGTTGAGCGCACCATTGGAATGGCAAATTCAACTGCTCGCCACTTGGCCAAAAATAAATGCTGATAGGGCTCACTCGTGTCGCCGTACCAAGAGTCATTCGTCAGATTTAAAATAAAATCAGGACGGGCTTCGTTGCTATTTAAATACTCTGCAATAAACGATGAAAACAATGCTTCGTAACAAATAATCGAGGCGAAAGAAAAACTATTGCTAGCGTTGAAAATAGGGAAGTCTTCACCTGCTGCAAAAAATGAAACATTCGATAAAACTTTTGAAAGGGGTTTATTGAGTGGTCCAAAAGGTAGGCCTTCACCAAACGGGATCAAAAGCTGTTTGCGATAAACATCTTTGAGCTTTCCATCAAGTCCTATGTGAAAAGCAGCATTATACTCACCCATGAAATTTCCCGGAGAGTCGGGGTTGCGATCGTAACCACCGATCACCATTTCGGCACTTGTTTGATCAATAATATCTCTCATCAGCTTCGGCGTGAGCTTGTAGTGCTTCTTCATGAGGCCAGACAATAAGGTGCTAGGATAAGCTGTCTCTGGCCAGATAATGAGATCCACTGGACTTTTATCGTGCAGACTGAGTTGTTCATAACTAGCAAAAACTTTTTCGATAGAATCTCGACCGCCGCGTTCAGAATCAAGCTTCATAAAATTGCCGATATTTGGCTGAACAATTCTGATCTTAAGCACTTGATTGGGATCATGCTGAAGACTTAACGGAAAAAGAGCATTAATAAAAACGAAAGTAAGGCCACACGCGACTCCCCACCAGTCTTGTCTTTGTTGTAGTGGTTGTCTGACACAAAAGGCGAGCCAATAGCTCATAAATGAAAAGAGGGGGACACCACCAATTGGTGCCAGGCTTAGATGTGGTGCCATTTCCATCCATGAATGACCTGGGTGGGCTGGAAACTGCTGGGGCACAACGAACTCGAGAGTCGTAAGAATTAAAGCGAAGAGAATATGTTTTAACCAAGGATGTGGTAGGCGAAGAAATCTAGCGCGCTTATTGTACCAATGAAGAGTGATCAAAAAGATCCAGTACTGGGGAACAATAATGAGAGAAAATGCTGTGCCTAAAAAGTAGTTCCACGGGGCCGACAAACCACCAAACTCTTTGAGTGTATGGGGAATCCAATAGAAGCCAAAGCTTGAATAGCCCAATGAGAAAGCTAAAAGTATAAAGGCGCGATCGAGAAACCGTATTTTTTTAGAGTGATCAATATCTAGTAAATGAAAGAGTAGTCCAAGACCAAAAATTGGTCCTACGACGAGAACGGGAATGAATTCATTAGGAAAACCTAAGGCGTAAAGACAGCCGGCGAAGATCGCCATGAAAAAATATTTTAAGCGTAGGGGCATTTGTTTAAGCATCTTCTTTTCATTTTACCGGTCTGACCCTTACAATGGAAGTATGCATATTGAACCAAATTTTTCCCCTCGCATTCGCAATGATCAACCGCCGATGTTGCCACGAAAGACATGTGCCTTTTGTGGCTCTGTTTTTGTGTCACAAAATGAATGTGAAAGTTGTGGTCGCCAATTCAACAAAGAAACTTTGGGTGCACCTGGTGGTGAAAAAAGCTTTTACGCCACTAAAGATCGCTATAAAAAAGATGTGGGTTCTTTTTTAGCTCGCTTTGATCAATTCTTGGCCAAAGATGCAGGAATGCGCGTGCGCTATCTCTCACTTTTAAAAAAACGATATATGACCTTGCTCGATCACTTCCAGCGCCCTGGTCGAGGTGCCCTTTCTTGTCATGCTTACTTGGTAGAATTTAGAGACCTTGTCAGTGAAATGAAGCGCATGAAAATTTCGCCCGAATATATGTACGATTTAGTTGAGCTGGGCGAAGGAATGCCACTGACTCATAAGCTTCAAACAATTCTCAATGAAGAGTTTGCAGGCTACGGAAGTGCTGGGCTTAAAAAATTAATGCGCTGGAGAGTTGCCGGTGGACCGAGATTTGGATTTCTCTCGGCCTTAGTACTAGGTCCTAGTGCTATCTGCTTGATCGCCTTAACGATATTTTCTTACTTAGTTAAGCGGTAGACGATTTTACCTGGAGTCTTCTTCTTGCTGCTAGGATCGCGTTGAGCGACTTTTCTTCCCGAGATCTCATTCACACTATCTGCCACTGCTTTTGTAGCATCAAGTCGTCCGCCAGAAGAACATTTGCCTGCCATCGTATTTTCTTTTTTAGCTGAAGCCACAATGATCTGTTTCATTTGCGCCGCACTTAAACCAGGTCCTTGAGATTTAAGCATGGCCGCGACACCAGAGACGAAAGCCGTAGCTTGACTGGTTCCAGTTAAGAAACCTGATCGTCCACCTGGAAGAGCTGACTTAATTCTGTAACCCGGAGCTGAGATATCAACGCTCTTCGCTCCATAGTTTGAAGATGAAAGCATCTGCAATGACTGGTCATGGGCCGTCACTGTAATGATATTTGATAGGCCATAGCTTGCTGGGTAGTAAGCATTCTTCTTTACATCAATATTTGATTCTTCATTACCGGCCGCCGCTACAACTAAGATACCTTTGCGTTCAGCTTCTTTAAGAATGCGAAGCTCTTCAATGGCCGGCTCTGGACCGCCACCTGAATAATTGATGATGTCGACATTGGCTTCTACGGCGTAACGAAGTGCTTTGATTGTTGAGTCTAAGTTATCTTGGCCTGATGCCTTTGGATTATAATACTTCAAGCTTAAGATCTTAACGTCTGGGTAAACGCTTTTGATAATGCCTGAAACGTGAGTGCCGTGACCATGTTGATCGACTGGCTGATATTCATTCACGGCAGACTTAGAAAAATCCATGCCGTAATCTGATGCTGAAGCTGAACCTTTGGCACCTTTAAGATTGTCTTTCAAAAACGGATGATTTGGATCAATTCCTGTATCGATAACAGCGACAACAACTTCTTTTTTCTTTTCGAATTTCTTCCAAGCACCCAATAGGTTAATTGATGAGCTCTCTTGTGGCATCACGCCCCAACTTGCATAAGGAGAGTTAATCACATCGAATTCAATGCTAGGCTTTGGTGTCTTTGTCACCTTTTTGAGCAGTTCAGGTCTAATACTGCTTACTCGCGGCTGTGCATGCGCCACAGATAAGCCAATAAGACTTAGTGCTAGGGTGAACAAGGGGGCTTTAAAGATGTTTTTAGTCATCATGCTTCCATTTACTCCGTGGCCTGGGCCAGTTTGACATGAATGCCTAAACATAGGGGAATTATCGTTCCACCATGGTCAAGTATTCACAGCCTTCTAAAAGCAAGGATCTGGCCAAGAAAGCGCCCATAAAAACAGTAAGTTGGAAGGGAATTGTCGTAATTTGTGTCACTGAAATTGGGCAGGTGTATAAAACTTAAACAGTTTTGGGCTTTAGATGGGCACAATCTTTTGACACCTAGCCCGGGGTCTTATTGACGCCAGGGCCATGAAAATCAGTCTAAGTCACTGAAAGTATATAGGAAAAAGTGGCAAGGGGATTGCTTTAAAGAAGCTAGAGATTGCCAAGGAATGGCGATCAAGTATTCAAGGAGGATTCAATGGGTCGTTTAATTTTAGCCGCAATGATGATGATTTCACTTCCAGTATTTGCAGATACTTATAATAGTGACTTCAATGCCCAAATTGAGAATCTCACTGCCAAGGCAGAATCTGTTGGAAAAGATATCAAAGTAGAATCTGTCGGTGTCGAGGACCTAGAAGCTATGCGAGTTCGCGTAGAAGGCTAGCCGGCTCTTTGACCCTGAAGTCTTTCGTGCTCTTCTGCGTGGGTAATACAAAGTGTTGCCCACGGTTGATTTTGCAGACGCTTCATACCAATAGTCTCTTCACACTCTTCACAGTGACCATAGCCACCATTATCGATGCGATAGAGCGCTTCATTGATCAAGCGCAGTTTATTCAGTTCACGGTGGCGCATATTCATCGAAACATGCTGATTAATAACGTTTGATGCAATATCGCTCTCATCGGCGAGATCATCACTCGAAATATGAAGGTCATCTTTAGACGTTAGGATGGCCCCGTTTTGAATACGTGCCTTGTGCTCAAGTAGTAGTGCTTTAAATTTTTCCATTTCAACTTTCTCCATACTGGCATCCTCGCTTGTTCCTTTTGGGAGCGCGTCCACATCTCTATATTTTAGCCATGAGGTGCTGCACGGGACAACAACGAGTCTAATTTAGGCAGATATTGCCTAAAGTGATCCAAATCCTAAGCAGTTACTATGGAATAATGTTTATTGATCCTGAGCTTGAAAAAAAGATTTTAAAGTGCACAAACTCAACCGAGCTGGCCAAGCTGGGCTTTTCCGCGCCGGGTGCTGAGCGCGCTATGGCGACTCATCAATATGCTGATCAAAAGCTGCTCGCAAGACTTGCTACCCATGGCGATAAATATGTCAGATTAAATGTTGCAAGACATGAGAATACTGATGAACAAACTTTGAAAATATTGGCGAGAGACCGGGAAGTTATCATCCGCGAGATCGCTCGCCAGAGCTTAATTCTTAGACGTTAATATTGGCTTCGATAATCTTAATCGCTTTTTGGATTTCTGAATCATCCATTTTGCCATCGTGACGGTAAAGTACCTTGCCGTCTTTATCCATGATAACAATAACGCTGGCATCATCTGCTAGGGCCCATTGTTTAACAAAGTTCTTTTTAAGATCCATGGCATAAACGGTACGAGTATACTTCTTTTGTTTTTCTTTAAGTGAACTCGCAATGGCGAAGTTTGGAAGCCACGTTGCGGCCATATTGATGATGGCAAAAGAAGAGTATTGATCAAGGCTGTAGTTCTTATCAGCTAAGGCTTGGCTGAAAGCCTCATTGGTATCTTTTTCATCGGGATCGACATAAAAAAGAACAGCGAGCTTGCCTTTCATTTCATCGGTTGAAAATGCGCCACCTTCAACCTTCTGTCCATCTCCGTATTCGAGTACAATTTTAGAAACTGTATCTCCTGGTGCAATGGCAAAAGCGTGAAGAGAGCTAAGAGCTAGAAATAGGCCTAAAACTTTTTTCATAGAATCCTCTTTTTAGTTTTGTGGAAGATCGCGCCAAGACTTACCTTTGCGTGCGCTCGGGTTTTTTTGGAAATCATCCACTGCTTTTAAGTGATCTTTATAATTTTTGGTGAAGACGTGGGTGCCATCATTTCTGGAAACAAAATACAAAAATTGATGAGACTCAGGCTCTAGAGCAGCCTTGATCGCCTCAAGTCCAGGGTTGCAAATCGGACCCTTGGGTAGAGCTGGGATCTTATAGGTATTGTAGTCTGTAACTTCTAAAAGGTCTGCCTTTCGAAGGTTGCCGTTAAAGCGCTCCCAGATACCGTAAATAGTGGTGGGATCACTTTGAAGACGCATTCTTTTTTTAAGACGGTTGTGAAAAACACCCGAAATTCTTGGGCGCTCCCAAGCTGCGCCAGTTTCTTTTTCAACCATTGAAGCAAGAATCACATCATCGTGAGATAAATCCATATCCATCGTTTTATTTCTAAAATGTTTCACCATGATGCGAACCACATCTTCGCCGTCAGTATTGTCCGGAAACGAATAGGTGTCGGGATAGAGATAGCCTTCAGCGCGCTCGGCAGGTATGGCTAATTCTTTCATGAGATCAGGATCTTTAGCGGCCTTAATGAAATCCGCCGCCTTGGTCACTCCGCCTGATTCAAAAATAGCTGCTATCTCAAATAAGTTTTTGCCTTCAGGCACTGTGATCTTGTTGAGCATAGGGGTGCCGTGGACCAAAATATCAATGACACCTAACATGGTGGTGCCCTCTTTAATTTCAAACTTACCGGCTTGGAACTTAGTCATCAGACCTTGCACTTGCGAATAGCGATGAAAAAGTTTGGCCGAGTTAATGACACCTTTACTGTGAAGCCTTCCATTGACACTGGCAAAGCCTTCACCTGGGCGCACTTCAAAGACAATGCTTGGGCCAGGATACTGCCATATATTGAGCGAGTAATAGACGCGAAGGCCGGCGGCGAAAGCAGCGACGAGAGGCGCTAGAATCAGTAGGGCAATTGCAGCTTTTTTATTCATGGGTCGAAATCCTTAATCTCTTTTTCGAATAAAATCTTCGAGAATGATAGCGGCCGATAGGGCATCAAGTTGCTTGGGATCAACTTTAAATCCATATCTGGGAGAGTTTTTCATTCTCTCTTTTGCCTCATAACTCGTTAATGTTTCATCTTGAAAGTGTAGCTCAGCATCGGGAATAGTGGCAGTAAGAAGCGCAGCAAAACTTCGCACGCGCTTGGTCATTTCTGAATCTTTGCCATCGGCGTGCAGTGGCAAGCCGACAATAATCACATCAATCGCTTCATCATCAAAGACTTGCTTCACTTCACCGCAAACCTGCTGATCGTCTTTATAAATGATTTTGCCGTAGGGTTGGGGGAATGGTTCACGACCAGGGCACCAGCTGGCGAGCCCGGTGACCTTGGTTCCATAGTCTACGGCCAAAATGGATTTGCCGCGAAACTGCTCAAATCTAGGAAATTCTTCAAAACTCATAGTTCAGCATTATGGCACGTAGGAACGTCAAAACAATCATGATTCACTAAAAAATCTTGCAAGAAATACCCGCCTAGATCAATCAGCTTGACTTACAGGACCAGCAAGCTATGATTACTTATCCCATTAAATTCGTCCGAATTTCAGCGACTACCCGGCTTTAATTTATAGAGGGCTTTCTAGTTTAATTATTAATCAACCGGCATTCATTCTATTGAATTGTCATCAATCCCAAAAAATAACGTACATCAGGGGACTTTATCCATGCATTTGAACGATCTGCGCGAAATGGAAATCAAAGAGCTTAACAAGCTCGCCGAAGAACTTAACATTGAAAATGCTTCGGCCTTAAGGCGCCACGAAGTTATCTTCGGCGTGCTAAAAGCGAAAGCTGGCAACGATGAAGAAATTTTCGGAGGAGGAGTTCTCGAAATTCTTCCCGATGGTTTCGGCTTCTTGCGCTCACCTTTATACAACTACCTTCCTGGTGCCGATGATATTTATGTATCTCCAAGCCAAATTCGTCGCTTCGGCCTTAGAAAAGGTGACACCATTGAAGGATCGATCAGACCACCAAAAGATGGTGAACGTTACTTCGCCTTATTGAAAGTTGCGAGTATCAACGATCAGTCTCCAGAAGATCACAAGAAAACAGTTCTCTTTGATAACTTAACTCCGCTTTACCCGGAGAAGAAAATTGAGATGGAGAGTAAGCCAACTAATTACTCTACACGAATTATTGATATGTTCGTACCTCAAGGTTTCGGTCAGCGCTGCTTGATCGTTGCTCCCCCTAAAGCTGGTAAAACAGTCCTTCTACAAGATATCGCCAACTCTGTTTCGGATAATCACCCTGAAGCCGTTTTAATTGTACTTCTTATTGATGAACGTCCGGAAGAAGTAACTGATATGCGCAGAAACGTGAAAGCAGAAGTTGTCTCTTCTACTTTCGATGAGCCTGCAAACCGTCACGTTCAAGTGGCCGAGATGGTTCTTGAAAAAGCTAAGCGTATGACTGAAGCCGGAAAAGATGTCGTCATCCTTTTGGATTCGATCACTCGTTTGGCCCGTGCTTATAACACTGTTGTTCCACCATCTGGTAAAATCCTTTCTGGTGGTGTTGACTCTAACGCTCTTCACCGTCCAAAAAGATTTTTCGGTGCCGCTAGAAATATCGAGCAAGGTGGATCTCTTACGATTATCGCTACAGCTCTTATTGATACTGGTTCAAGAATGGATGAAGTTATCTTTGAAGAATTTAAAGGTACTGGTAACTCCGAAATTCAACTTGATCGTAAACTTCTTGAAAAGCGTATCTTCCCAACTCTCGACATCAACAAATCTTCTACTCGTAAAGAAGACCTCTTGATGGATGAGAAAGATATGCAGCGTGTGTATCTTCTTAGAAAAGTACTTCACCCAATGAGCACCATTGATTCAATGGAATTCTTGTTGAGTCGTATTACTAAGAGCAAGACTAACGCTGAATTTATGGATTCAATGAACGGGTAGGCGAGAGAGTACAAGCTTGCAGAGACATTTAGATTTTTTCTAGATTTGAGTGAAGCAAGCTGGAGCGACTGAGGGCGTACGGTTTGTACGCCGCAAGGAGAGACAGCGCAGCTGAGCTCGAAGATAGGAAAAATATAGATGTCTATTTATGACAAACTAGAAGGTGCGGTTAGAAGATTTGAGCAGCTCACTGAAAAGATGGGTGATCCAAGTCTGTATGAGCGCCAAGAAGAATTCAAAAAACTTTCTACAGAACGATCTCATCTCGAAGAAATCGTTAAAGCCTATAGAGAGTTCAAACAAATTCGTGCCGATATTGATGAAGCTAAGAAAATTCTTCGAGAAGAAAAAGACGAAGATATGCGTGAGATGGCCAAAGAAGAGCTGTCTGAAAAAGAACAACAAATCCCCATCTTAGAACAAGAGCTACAGCTACTCATGCTGCCTAAAGATCCCATGGATGATAAAAACGTCATGGTGGAAATTAGGGCCGGGGCTGGTGGCGATGAAGCCTCAATCTTTGTGGGTGATGTCTGGCGCATGTACACAAATTTTTGCAAAGACCTTGGCTTTAAAACTAATATGGTTTCAATCTCTGAAAGTGATCAAGGCATTAAAGAGGTAATTTTCTCTGTCACAGGCGATAAAGTTTATTCAAAACTTAAGTTTGAGTCTGGTGTTCACAGAGTTCAGCGCGTGCCAAAAACAGAAGCTCAAGGTCGTATTCACACCTCGACCATCACTGTTGCCGTTATGCCTGAAGCCGAAGATGTCGACATTGATATCAAGCCAAATGAGCTTCAAATTGATGTTTTCAGATCTTCTGGTGCTGGTGGACAGTCGGTGAACACGACCGATTCGGCCGTTCGAATTACCCACCTTCCAACAGGACTTGCAGTTGCCTGTCAGCAAGAGAGAAGTCAGCTTAAAAACAAAGAACTCGCCATGGCCATTTTGAAATCAAGACTTCTTGATGCCAAAGTCCAAGAGGCGAATGCGGCCGAAGCGGCCGAGCGAAAAAGCCTTGTAGGAACAGGAGATCGCTCAGAGCGAATCAGAACCTATAATTACCCACAAGGTCGCGTGACCGATCACAGAATTGGATTAACTCTTTATAATTTAGAGCGCATCATAGCTGGTGACTTGAGTGAAGTAACTGATGCACTTGTGGCGCACAATCAAGCCGAGCTTCTAAAGGGCGAGGACGAATAGCGGTGCTTCTTCTCGAGCGAGAAATTGACCGCTTCTTTGTCGATCATCAATCACAACTCTTATCTCATCACCCTGGTCTTAGTGCCCATACATTAAAACGTGAGCTACTTTGGTTCTATAATCTGCAAGGTTTTAATTTCGATAGAAAGAATATCTTTGATCGCTTATTGGCCGGTGAGCCGCTGGCTTATATCGTTGGCTATCGTTTTTTTTACGATGCTTTTTTTAAAGTAAACTCCAACACTTTGATTCCAAGACCTGAAACCGAGATCATGGTGGCACATCTTTTAGAACGCTTTGGCAAAGTGGCCAGTCTTAGCTTTGCAGATATCGGAACCGGTTCAGGAGCACTAGGCTTAAGCATCGCCATGAATCTTCAAAAATGCCAAGCTCATCTCAGCGATATTTGTCCCAAAGCTTTAAACGTCGCTAAAGAAAATTATTTTCGCCTAGGTCAACATTTTACTCATGAGCAAGAGATCCAGTTCCATTTGAGCGATCGTTTGGATTTTGAGGCGGGAACATTTGATTTCATCGTGACCAATCCACCCTATATCAAAGCGTTGGCAGATCGCGACCAAGTCCATGAGCAAGTTCTACAAAATGAGCCGGCGCTTGCACTTTTTTTACCAGATCATGAGTATTCTCAGTGGTTTACGCAGTTATTTTCACAAGTTGCAAACAAGCTTAAACCATCTGGCTATTTCCTTATGGAAGGCCACGAGGCGCACCTAGACGAGTTAGTCACTCTCATGGGATCGTTAGATAAATTTAAAGACATTCGTGTGATCCCAGATCTAACTGGTCGATCTCGATTTATAGAAGGTATTAAAAATGGATAAACTAGTAATTAATGGCGGAGTCAAATTAGTCGGCGAAGTTGAAGTTTCAAGAGCGAAGAATGCTTATCTTCCTATTCTCGCTGGCGTTTTATTGTCAGATCAAAAAATTGAGCTCGTTGATGTTCCCAATCTTCGCGATATTCGAACCATGTGGCAGCTACTTAATAATCTCGGTGTCAAAACGGAAGTGGTTGGCAATATCACTCACGTCGACGCCTCCAATGTAACGTCACAAGAGGCCACCTACGAATTAGTTAAAACCATGCGCGCTTCGATTTTTGTACTAGGCCCTCTGCTTTCTCGCTTTAAGCGGGCTAAGGTATCTCTTCCAGGTGGCTGTGCCATTGGTACAAGACCTATTGATTTGCATCTTAAGAACCTTGAAAAAATGGGCGCAAAGATCGTGATGCAAAACGGTTATGTTGAAGCCACTTGTGATCAATTGATTGGCACTAAGTTAGTACTAGATTTTCCAAGCGTTGGCGCCACTGAGAATCTCTTGATGGCCGGGGTTTTTGCTAAAGGTGTTACCACTATTGGAAATGCCGCCCTTGAGCCTGAGATTGATGACCTTGCTCACTTTTTACAATCTATGGGAGTTGAGATCGAAGGCATTGGCACTAAGACTTTGAAAGTCACAGGTCTAGAAAAACTAAAGCCAACTCGCTACCGCGCTATTGGCGATCGCATTGAAGCGGGAACCTACTTAATGGCCGGGTTAATTACAGGCGGCGATGTGAAAGTTCGCGGTTTTAATCCAGCTCACCTTGCCAATGTAACCGATAAACTTCGTGAAATGGGAGCTACAATCAACGAGCTTCCCGATGGCCTTCACGCTATTTCAAATGGCGAACTTAAAGGCATTGATGCCACAACTGAACCGTTTCCCGGTTTTCCAACAGATCTTCAGGCCCAGATGATGGCGCTCATGACTCAGGCAACTGGGACTTCTGTCATGACTGAAAATATTTTTGAAAACCGCTTTATGCACGTACCAGAGTTAGTTCGCCTTGGTGCAAGTATTAAGCTCAAAGGAAATTCCGCTATCGTTAAAGGTCCAAGTAAGTTTGCTGGAGCACCGGTCATGTGTACTGACCTTCGCGCCTCGGCAGCTCTGGTCTTGGCTGCGCTTGCTTCCTCTGGCACGACCGACGTTCTTCGCGTTTATCATCTTGATCGTGGTTACGAAAAGCTGGATGAAAAGCTTATGGGCCTGGGAGCTCGCATAGAGCGCGCCCGTGAAAATGAGATGATCTAAAAGTTTTCTACAAACTTTAAAACCAGATTTTTAAAGTACTCCTGCCTCGTGGTGAGCTCAATTTGCCCCGATGCTTCAAGTGTATAGCTATGGCTTACACCTAGTTCTTCTTTGAAGAAGCTTTTAAGAGTGCCCTGATTCATGGAAACAGTGACCCCAGGTGATTCCAAAACATAGCTGGTGACATTGGGGTTTTTTGTATTGGGAACATTATAGGGATACTGGCCAGTAGGGGATTTAAAGATATAGTTTTGATCGACACCGGCCAAAACCCCTTCGACATAAGCCTTATCGTCTTCTTGAGCTTTGATGACGAAAAAGCCGGGCTTGGTATAAGCCTCGTGCATATCAATCCCTAGATCAAAGCGCTCGCCTTTAAGGGAATCTTTAAAAAGCTGAGTCAGATTACTTTCTTCGCCCGGCTTAAAAGTTCGATTAAGATCCACTCCATTCCTAAGATAGCGACTATTTTCAGCCAATCCACTGGGATTGATGGCCGGGTAAATGACGAAATCATAGTGATTGCGAAACTTTGGGTTTTGAACAATATCTTCAAGAACATCGACAAGGCTTGCCGTACCTATGGCTTCATTACCGTGAACGCCTGCCGTAATAATGACACGGGCTTTGGGGCTGGTTGATCGTGAAGGCATATCAATTCGAAGTACTGGCATACCGTCGTATTCAAAGGCGTGGCTAAGTTTAAATTCATTTGGGTACTTCGCTGCCAAATGATTGATCCGGGAATACATCTTATCCAAGTCGATAGCGTAATTAACTAGCTTGGTTTGATCGTGAATGGAGCGCAAAAGTGCCGTACAGGCAGGGTCTGCATAAGCGTGGACTGAGAAGCCCAAAACTAGGACTAGGATGTATAACTTTAAGACAATATGCCTAAGCATGGTCAGTTCCTCTACCCAAGATCGAGCTCTTAGCTCAATTAAGCTGCTATTATATTGAGATTTAGCAAAGCTTGGGCCAGCGTTTCAGAAATGAAAAAAAGAGGGTTTAAAACCACCTTTTGCTCGCCGAGCACGATGTCGCCGACTAGATTGGGTCCAACTCAAAGGGAGGACTCGATGAATATTATCCTACTTGCTCTTACTATTATCTTAATTTCTTGTGGTGGAAAAAATACTACCGGTAAGCCGAACAACTACAACCAGGTCGAAGCTTTAACTCTTCAAGATAAAGTCGGGGCAAAACTAAAAATTAAAACCACGTCTGGCAATCTTGCATACTCTAAAGTCTTCGATTTAAATGCGACATCTCTTGAAGATTCAAAACGTTGGCGTGAAGAAACGATTCCAAGTCATAAACAAGAATATAATCAGGCGCAAGAGATTACATTTTATGGCAGTGATTTAGATACTCGTTTAGAAATTGCCAAATCGCTGAACTCGCAAAGTATAACGAGTGCTGAGCTTATTATTGATAGCAGTAAGGCGATAGACTTTTCAGGTCATTGGGGATGGCTTGGCATTGATGGTGCTAAGACACAGCAAGGAGAACTTCCTATGATGAATGATGCCGGCCGAGTCATTATTCAACTTGATGATGCTAGTGTTATCTATGATTTTTTAACTCATAAAAAACTGCCTGTCGTATGGCTCGAGAAAAGTTCATTAGCCCTTAGTCGTGGTGATCAAGCAAATATTAAAACTCAGGCACTGAACGCTCAAACTACGATCGAATATGAAGATGATGTTTTTGAGTTTGCTGCACCTTTTGTGAAGCTCGAAGCACTTAAGCGAACTTACAAAATACAGGAGTACGACCGCGATATTCAATATGAATATCAAGAGGAACTACCGGGCGGAAGACACGATATTGGCCGCCTTGTTACGAGAAGAGCAGTTTGCCAAATTAAGATGCGTCGCCTGGTTATTGCGAGTGAATTACCAGCAAGTCTAGAAGCCGTAGTGGAG
>PBCC01000020.1 GCA_002716825.1 Halobacteriovorax sp.
AGTAGAGGTCGTTTTATTTATTAAAGTGAAAGATGGCTCAGAGTTTAATCAATCTAATATTGATGAAGTGAAGTCATTAATTCGAAAAGAAACCACTCCAAGACATGTTCCAGCTCATATCTTTAAAGTCAGCGGTATCCCATATACAAGATCTGGTAAGAAAATGGAGTTGGCGATTACCCGTATTTTGGCCGGCAAGGCTTTGACGAATCTTGAAGCAGTGGCAAACCCTGAATGCTTAGATGAGTATAAAAAGTTTTTTAATTAGACTGAAGCGGGTAGGGTGTTAGGTTAATCGTCTTTTTGTTTTCGTTAATCGTATGATCCCATGTTCTAATGACTTTTCCCGTTTGAGAGTCAACCATGGCCCTGAAGCTATTTCGATTGTTTTCAGAATTAAAGACAACCACAACTTGCTCGGTATTCTTGGCCAAGCTTCCCTCAAGTAGGATTAGAGATCTCTCTGGCTTAATTTCAATCTTTGTGTCACTAGGTGATCCGCGTCCAAGTGATTTCTCCAGCTTTGTTAACCAATTTTTACTCGGTTTATTTGTAAATTTTAATTTACCATTTTTCATGATGAGTTTTTTATCGCCTATAAATTCTCTTTTTTTCGGAGTGCTAGGTTTAAGTTGTAGCTGTTCCGGTTCAGGTACAGAAGCAGGCATCCTCTTTTGATTCTCTTGCTCAATACTCTGTCTACGCTCGCTTAGCGCTTGAGTTGGTATCGCTTGTTTGCTGTCAAAATGATAAATGACTGCGATAGCAATCAATAAGAATGGGATTGCGATAAGGAGCTTTTTCATTAATCAACCACTGTAAATTGTAGGTTCACCATTTTGAATGGCTTGCCAGTTGCAAAATCATTATCTAGATAGTCATCGTCACTGTAATTTACGTCATGATAACAATCATTACAGTTTGAAAAACGAACACGAAGGCGACAGATAAATGTCGTGCCAGGAGCAATCCATGGACTCACTTCAAAAAAGACTGCCTGGTGTCCTTTGATCTCACGGTTACCATTTTCATCTTGAGGAAGAGTGTTAAACCAGTTCTTCTTGCCGTCAATGCTTGACATCCAACCCACGTCAGCACCTTTTGGAGAGCGTATGAAACATGATTTTGGATCATCGCCCAGGCAATCATTAGAAGTCAGTCCATCCATTGAGGCAAGGAGTTCATCTTGCTGAACCCACTTAGTAGCGCTGCCTTCGTTAAGCTGTACCACACATACTGGGTCTAAATTCGAGTTAGGGTTTCCACCTGCAGCATTAAATATTGGAGATAGCGTGCACTCTGGGTCTGCTGCAGGCGCTGCACCTTCTGCTTCTGAGGACGGAAAGTTATCACCTTGGTTGGCACAGAGTTTCCCTGTACTGTTCGCATGTTGCCAATCACTGGCGAGGATTTGCACGCCTGCGATAGTGGAATTTGAATCATTATAAAGATTAAGTGCGACACCAACGAATTCGCCGGGACTGATTTTGCCATTTCCATTATTAAAGCCTAGCTCAGCGTCCAGCTGCTCAGACAGAATCACACCATTACTTTGGCGAAGACTATTGGCGACAGCTTGCAGTTGGGCACGATCATCAAAGACAAAAGCGGGTGGTGCACCTGGTGCAGGATCGAGTTTAACCGCAGACTTATCGACTAAGACGGTGCGCAGACGATTGGCCGAGGAGACGCTTAAAGCAGATCCTTGGTGACCAATGGCTTGGGCAGGAGTGGCAGGCGCATCGAGTGTAAAGGGATCAAAATGAGAACTACCATTGAGGTTATAGGTCTTAAACAAGAGCAGCCCATAGCTATCCCAAAGGCGCTCGATTCTGTCTTTTGAGTAGGCGGGTGAACACTGAGTGAAAGTGATATTGCCTGGCCCTGCAATTTGATAAGTCTTTCTCGCCATGGCCTGGGCAAACTTTCTAATGTTAATTGAATTGTATGAGCGCAACCATTCATAGGCCCAGTCATAATTATCGACTAGGTTAACGAAGCCTTTTTTGCCGCTCTTATGACCTTTAGAGGTAAGATCTCCTAGCTCGGCCAATGCTTCATGCAAGATACCTACTGTTAACTGTTTAGCCGAAGGTAGATCTATACTACACTCTTGTTTGATATCTTCTGTTAGTGCCACGAGAAAGTGAGAAATGATTTGACCACCGTAGTGAATATCTTCAAATGGATTCTCTGTGAAGTTTGGGTCATAAAAGAGGTAGTCTGGATAGGCGAGTCTGGCATCATCAGCTTCAGATACAGCGGCCGTGTGTGAACTGTCACTTTCACGAAGAGGTCGTGATTGATTAAGAAAGCGTCCTAATCCCCACTCTGCAAAATGTGATCTGCCGTTGACATAGAAGCTAAACCAATCGGCAATGCCTTCACCCAGTACTCCACCTTCGTCATAGGACCTAAAAGCTAGAGATGAGTTGTAGGGGATAACACCCACGCCTTCCATTTTATTTCTTGAGTTGAGCATAACTTGGGTTAAGCCATGACCGAGCTCGTGGTACATTAATGTTGGATCCTGACCTAACCAAAACTTAGGATCGATAAGATCGCGCCCAAGGCAAATAGCGGTCTCGGCTGGACTAAAGAAGGCGTTGTCCACTAAGTCGCAATTAGCCCATGAGACAAGCGAAGTACTTGGTGAAAACCACCAAGCGTAATTTGAAAAATATTGCTCAGTTAAAGCAGAGTCTTTTTTTAGTGACGATTCAGGTAAAAGTGAGAATGCGCCAACGTAACTTGCTTGATGAGAAAACCACTGGTCGAGCATTTTCTTCTTGTGACCAAAGGCATTGACCTGGACAAACTCAGCGCCATTGGCATCGTAAGCCCATTTCTTCGCATTATTTACTAGTGGTGGCTGTAAGCGGTCTGGGAGCGCATTATAACAAGTCGTTACCACATAGATACCAACACCCTGCGGATCACAGGGATTGGTAAGTGTTTGCGCGTCAGTCAAATAGACTAAGTCCTTAGTCGCATTTAGAAGTGTATTGAAATTGCTTTCTGTTGGGTATTCAGCGTTGCCAGAGATGACAACGGGGTTGTCACTAAAAATGCGGCCAAATGTTGCCGGCACAGATGAAGGAGAGTTGGTTGTTGATCCACCGCTGACAGATCTTTTCTTTGGAGATTGAGTCGAGGGTACGCAAGCACAAAGTATAAGCATTCCTACTGCTAGAAATGCAGACTTTGCTTTTAGAAGATTACGTACCACTACTTTCAAAAACCCCTCCCTTATCCGTAGGTGGGTTTGTTAATTCCTTATGGAATTAACGTCCTGACATTATATCGTCGTATTGATCACCTAAAATTTCGCGATCAAATGCCTCAAGGCTATTAAATGGATTTCTATTATTAGCAGCTAGGGCATCACAGTCCATACCGCCGGTCTCTCCAAGTTGAGAGAATTCTTCTTCAACGCTGGCTTGCCCATTGGGGCGAAGACCTAGAGAGGCTAGGCCTCTGGCCGCTCTTGCATCACCTTCTTCAATAGCATCATCGTAAGCCTTCTTGACACAATCATTTGCGCTGTCAGAGATACAGCCACGGAATGCTTCAGTAACAACATCGGCAACAAGTGCTTTACACTGATCACCTGTAGCTCCCCTTGGAAGTAGGTTTTTTGCTGCACTTAAATGTCGCTTGTATTGTTCGTATTTACCTGCAAACGAGCTGTCAGAGCTTCCTCCCATTGCACGTTTGGCAAGGTCAATCACACTGGCTTCACCACTCGTGGCAAGTTCGTTAAGCTCTTTGTACTTATCGAGTCTTGTTTGTGGATCAGAGTCAGCGGAGTTGATGGCACTAACAAGTCCATTAATCCTCTCAACTGTAGCGGCGCTAGGTTGATTGCTCGTTTCCCCTGAAGCTGGAGCGGGGGGAGCTGTTACAGCGCTTGGAGTTTTGAGTCCAAGAGATGAGTATAGATTATAGTTTGAACTATTATAAGATGGTTGAGTCACAGTAACTAAAACACTATTAAGATCGCGCATTGCCTGTGTATCAGCTTTAAATTCATCACTTAAACTTGAGATCAGGTCTTCTCTTTGTTGTCTAGCTTGTTCTTCAGTAACTTCTGTTTGTTGTCCTGATGATGGGAATAAGAAGGCATTAATTTTATCAGAGTCAGCGTCATCTGGAAGTGTATCCGCATATTGATTAATATATTGACCAATTGCAATGTTCCAAGAGTTTCCTTCAGAACAAGCAGATGCGATATCACTTCTAATCGTACTCGATGCACTTCTTCCGTCTTCAGATCCAGCTTCACGCTCGCTTTGAGTTTCAGTACATAGATTTCTCAAGTCGTTGGTATAACGACGAGCTGAAGGAGCAACCATCTGAGCGGCACGAATCGATGATTCGTAAAGCTCCTCAACATCGCCACAGGCAGCTGTTGGGTTGGTTGAAAGATTATAGACCCTGCGACAGAAGTCGCCTGCCGCTGTCTTCTTTTTCTCTTCTTCTTCTTGCATCTTTGCATTGAAGTTATTTGTAACGGCCTCAGCTTCTTGTAGACGTTGATCACAAGCAGTCACAACCTTCTTGAAATTATCGCGGTTTTCTTTGATATTACTTTCTTGCTCTCTAATATAGTTCTTAAGCTGAGTCTCAGCAAGACGACCTTGCTGCTGTAGTTCTTGCTTAAGCGCCTTCATCTTTGTGGCGGCTTGTGAAAGCTGTGCTTCGATGGCGGCTGAGCCACCACCGCGAACATAAACACCATTATTCAGAACAAGTTCAGGAAGAGCGATGAACATGTCTTCCGGGAATTTAAAGTCTGCACCTGGAACTAGAGCATTGAGCAGGCCAGCTTCTTGCATGACTGATGACTTAAACTCAGCAAAGAATCTCGCTTGATCGTTGAACAATCCTTCAACAATACCATTATACTTATCAGCCGTTGCTGTAAGCTCAGCTGTTTTCTTTTGAACGAGTTGATCAGCAATAGCAAAACAGTTATTAACTTCTGTGGCACAAGACTGGGCTGAAGCAAAACAGAAGCCTTTAGAGGCGACATCGAATGAACTTTCGCCGCCTAGTTTACAGCTACCAGCTTCGGTTGCACGGCCACTACAGTTAACAATTTCGTCGACAATACCTTCAGTCATTTGAGCAACATAAGTATCATTAAGTTTCTTTAGATCGTTTAGATAGGCTTCTGCACGCTCAACTTTTGTTGCATATGAGCGCCCTGATGCCGAAGTAGAGAATGTTTTGTCGTCATTATAATCAGCTGTACATGCAGCGACGGCATTTTGAAAGTACATATAAGGGGGCATTCTCTCTAGCTTCGCCTTTGAATTGGAAAGAGTAATTGTAATATTGCCTTCACCGTAACTAGCATCTAGAGCTTTTAGCTGTTGGATCTTATCTTCAACAAATGAATCAGAATTAAGAATGTTTTCCAGTGCTGCTTTATAACTAAGGATTGTAGTCCCTTGGTTATTTGTACTTTCTTGGCGAAGAGCATCTAGGATCGTTTTTGGATCTAGAGTAAGACCGTTATTACCGCCAGTCACACAATCACTAACATACTTCTTTCTAAAATACTCTTTCGAGTCTGACTTGAAAGCAGCAAAGTCGGAATTGAAGTTTTTATCAAGTGAAGGAGCATCGTAGCCGACTTTTTTAAGCTCATCTCTAATCTTGGTCTCTTCGTTAGCAATTCTTTGGTTGATTGGACCAATTGATTGAGCAATTCTTTGCAGAAGCTTTTCATTGCCTTTGAAGTTTGGAAGACCTGATTCTCTAAAACTATCAATACCATTTTGTGAAATAAAATTTCTACTTTGGTTGATAAAACGTTGAATATCATTTTTATAAATTTGTTGATTGGCTAGAAACTCACCACCACTGATAGCCGTAGGTTTAAATGAGCTTTCTTTAAGGGCCACAAGTCCAATTCTTTGAACACTTGCACTTGTTTTTTCAACCAACTTTTGACAGTTAGGTGGGAAGTATTTAATTGGAGGATTAATGGTATCACTCACGTGGCCAGACTTTCCTTCAGGTTGGCCTGTTAGCTCACGTGTGATCTTATCCATTTCCATTTCAACAAGCTTAACTTGTTCTTTAAACTGTTTGTTTCTTAGATTTAGCTTATCAATCTGGGATTGAATGGCATTAAGAATTCCTTGTTGTCTGGTCTTTTCTTTTGTCAAAGAATCTTTTAAGCACTGAACACCAGTAATCGCTCCGTTTGAAAATTCATTCTTACCTTCATCAAGCATACGATCAAGATCTAGAATTGTTTTCTTTGCAAACTCACTTGTTTGCATAAATCCTTTGTAACTTGGTGATGCAGCTAGGCCCATCGGTTGTGTGTATTCTTGAACTGGACCAAGTTGTTCACAGTAACGTGGCATTGGAATATTAGCTTGAGGAATGACGCATTTATTAAGTGGTGCTGGCAGTCTATCGGATGGAACATTTCTCATCATTGAAGGAGAGAGGTCAATCGGCGTCATCATTTGTGCTTGCATCTGAGCTTGTTGACCTGCTCCTGCCACACCTTGAATGCCTTGCATGATCATAGGAATTGCTGATTGAGCATGAGCACTTGAAACCCAAGGATGTGGAAGCATGACGAGCATCAATGTGGTCGCACAGCTTTTTCTCACAAGCTTTGGAATTGAATTTCTTTTTACCTTTTTCATACTCAACCTCAAAAGGGTGCTTATCTTCTTTATTTATCGGTAGATAAGTCTCGGTAATTGAGTCAAACCAGCCTTAAATCTATTGTATTACTGAAGTGCAATTGTCGGAAATTAGTCAACTTTCTATCTTGCTGACTTTTCGTAGGCAGATAATAAAGATAGAATAAACTCTAATAATTACAGATACTTCTAGAGAGTCGCTTTCACTGTTTTTAGGTCAAAAATGACCATGGCCTAGTGCCAATTAAGTTGGTCAGATTTACTGATTTTTTAAGGAGCCCATTTTTGCCGCCAATTAATAGAAATCCTAGTCTGACGGCCAGAGTGCTTGCGTATGCAGGGGACTTCTCATTTGGTCAGTTGGTATTTCATGGGCTTATTTCTGTCTCTCATATACGCGTTCTTTTTGAGTCACTAAGAGCGCTCGTTCCTATGAGTGGTTCTGGCGGTGATAGCATTGCTACCATTTTAGCAATTTTTACTTTGACTACAATTATTCGTTTTTACACATCCTTATTTCTGGGAGTGAGTTTCTTCCAATGGCTTGTAGGAATGAGCACCGGTGCTTCAGGTCTGACGGGGAGACTTTGCAGTGGAGCAAGAGTTGGAATTGAATTTTTACTTTTGCCATTTCTAATCTTCATGTTACCTGTGCTTGGCCATAAGCCTAGTCTGATCGAGAGACTGAGTACGGCATTACTTAAAAAGAATAAAGGCTTCCGTGGAGTGATGGGGGTCATGGCGCGCCCTCTCGTTATCATCTTTATTTTTCTCAGTCTTTTTGCGCCTCTGCTTAGAAACCTTGCCATTATTGAAGGGGTCAATGTTGAGTTCTCTGAAATTTCAAAAGCTAAAATTGATAATGAGGTAGATTTTTCAAAGTTTAGGTTCTTTCCCTCAGTCTTTTTCAACTTCACGACTTTTGGAGATTTAGAAGGCGATCGCTTTATCCTGCTACCACAATACGAAGTGACTAAGGAGGGTGATAAAACTAAAGTTAAGCCTTATCTTGGAATTTTCGACTCACGAAATGAGAGCCTTGGTTTTCTTAAAAAGGAATCAAGGGTTGATTGGCGAAAGCTTGCTGAAATCGCTAGACGAGGAAATCCATTTTTCTACTCATCATATCCTTTTTTGGCCGGTGAACTGAATCAATTACAACTTAAAAGTCTTTCGGAGCGTGCACTTATTGAGTTAGAAGAACTTATTATTAACTCCTTAGAGTTATCTTTTGGAAATGTGACTAAACATGTAATGGAGCATGGTCCATTTTTGGGTGGCTACGTTGATCTTCGTCAGGCTCTTATTGGCTTACTCGATGTAGGGGCCACACCTCGATCTGATACTGTTAATCTTGGGGATCGAAAATTCTTACGCTTTAGACAGCTATTTGAAGAAGTGACGACGATTGAAAAAAAATACCGCGAAATTCTCATCCCATTGAGTGAAACAACTGGAGATATCTTGCGTTACGAGTGGGACGCCACGCTTGATGCGGCTATCTCACGCAGGGATTTTGCTTCGAGCTTCTTCGCCCAAGCTAAATGGGGAGAACCGGCTGAGCAGAGTTTTAAAAGTGATGATTTATCGGCGCTATCTCTTATCGACTTACTGCTTGATCAATCCCTGGATGCTAAGCAAAGAGGCGCTATACAAGAGTTCGCTTATCGCTGGTTTTTTGAAAAGTCGCGCTTTGCTCTGATGAATGACAAGAAGCCACTAATCGCTTGGCTCAACATAAGCATGAATCGTATCTACCTTGTCACGCAGTCTCGAAGCTTTTATGAAAAACTAGGAAAAATGTTTTTAATGCTCAGACATGCCTTGAAAGTGGGTGATAAGGAATTTTTTAACTTGGAAGCATCTCGTGAATGATTTTTTTCTCGCACTTGTCTATGGAGTTGTCCAAGGAATAACAGAATTTCTTCCTGTCAGCAGTAGTGGGCACCTTGCTTTGATCCCTTATTTTACTGGTAGGACTGATCCAGGTGTCTTTTTCGATCTTGCAATGCATGTTGGAACAGCCTTGGCCGTTATGGTTGCCTTTAGAAAGAAATTAGCACTTTTAATTAGTCAAAGTTTTAAAATATACGATCATCAAAAATCGCCGTTTGCTCGAAACTTCTGGATTGCAACTGGTTCTACTATCGTATTGGCCTTTGTCTTTAAAGATTTTGCTTCGAGCTTTGGTAGAAATCCTCATGTGATTGCCTTCAATCTCATTGTGTTTGGTGCATTGATGTGGGCATGTGATCGATTTGGGAAGTCGGGTACGAACTTAGAAAGGGAAGCTAATTTTTATAAAGCATTCTTAATTGGACTGACTCAAGCCATCGCCGTTTTTCCAGGGGTCTCACGTTCGGGGATTACTTTAAGTAGTTCTAGAATCATGGGACTTTCAAGAGTGGATGCAGGTAGCTTTAGTTTTCTGTTATCGCTTCCAATTATTATTGGAGGTTTTGCCTATAAATGTCTCGAGATCATTTCGAGCGATAGTCATTTGGTTTTTGACTTGCAAGCGGCCCTTATTGGAATGGGCACAGCATTTATTGTTGGCCTCATCACGATTAAGTTTTTCATGAGTTTACTTGGGCGTTTTGGTTTAGGTGTCTATTTCTGGTACCGACTAATCTTGGCCATCATTGTTCTTAATTTTAAAAACATGGGGTAACAATTAAGTCAGGTGAGTCGGCAGGTATCTGTGCAGGCGCGCAATAGACATGGTTATTCCATCTCATTCCAGCATTCCAAAGATCTAATATACCATTACCATTGTCCGCGGCTTGATTACCCTCGACAAATCTTCTGGTTGTGAAGTCTGGATGAGAGTCTTGCTTTCCTGGTACAGGTAGGGCGACATAGCTCACGCCGCGAGCAAGAACTCCTGAGGCACACACATCAAGCTGACAGGCTAGTTGCTCAACGACTGCAGGGTCTTCGATGAATCCGGTCGTACTATCAATAAGAGACGGATCCAAATCCTTTGCAATCGAAGAGACATAGCGATTCATGTGAACACTTACGTTGGTGTAATCGGGTAGTGCACATTTGCCAAATTGAGCATTGATATTTCTGATTGATCCTGTACAGCACAGATTTGCATCAGCGTTAGCTGGTACAAGCGTTCCGGCAGGCTTACAGCATGAGACTTCATCTTGTGAGAACACAGGTTTGATTTGTGAGTCGTTAAAGTTTACTTTCGCGCCTGGGGCATCAAAAAGAGCTGCAGCTAAAGAGTAGTAATTATCTGCACCGTCGGTTGCTTCATGACCACCTGCCGTCGCAACAGTTAAGTCGATTCCTGTGCCAGTGAATGATGAGGCAAAGCCTATGCTTGCACCTGGTCGGTCAGAACAAATTAAATTAGGATTTGTAATATTTGAGTTATCAATAAAGTAAGCCTGAGGAATACCTGCTAGCTCAAGGTTTGAGATGGCGGCCAAGACATCATCAGCTTGTGTTTGAGTTACATCTTTTACAGTACATTCAATATCATCAGGTTCTTGAATTGAAGAATCACACTGGTGGTTAACCGCTGCATTTGGAGCAGCTGCCGAATAGAACCAGTTATAGCAACCAAGGGATCGAGCTTTAATATTGCTTTGATGGCGGGCGGGAGTCCACTGGTGTCCACCACCATTAGACTGATGGAATTGTCTGACCCAATGTCCACCACAACAAGTTCTCGAGGCGATTTTTCCAAAAGTTTCATATTGATTATTAAATTCACTAATATTGAAAGTTTGCTGATTTTGAATAGGGGCCGAAAGCGGTTTAAATTGACTGCTTGATCCATCTTTAACTAGATCAACAACAGTATTCCAGCGCGTATAGCGGTCATCATCAGTTTTGGCCTTATTTAGGCCCAACACTTCATTCATAGGCGCAACATTCGGATACTCTGGTTGATCAGCAGCAGGGATAGACGCATAGTTTGCATAATGTGTTGCGATCGTAACTTTCTTATTATCTTCACGACAGCAGCGATTGTTTTTAAGCTCAAAATCATTATCTGGGTAGGCCACGGCTTGCTTACAAACAAGCTCTTCTTGCCAGTACATAATTTCGTGACGATTTAATGTGGCAAGCGGTGTACTTGGTGGCGGGTTTTTAGGGTCAATACCAGCAAGCTTCGTTGCAATGAGATTATTTGGAGCACAGTCCATATTGGTGTGGCAAGTTGCCCCAGGCGCGCGAAGACATCTGAACTCTTCAAGTGCAGGCTTGGTGATTTGATCGTTAATAAAATCTCTAACCACGGTATTAGACATATTCAACTTATCGAGTAAGTCTGTGGATAAGTTCTGGGCCGGCAGGCGATAAGCTGGGCTATCATCGCCAGTTAAGATTGAAGACGGCAGTAGTGAAACATGAGTTTGTTCCATTTGGAAGTATCTGCCACTTGTATCAAACACCGGACAGGCAGCGATGCCTTCGATGGAGTCAAAGTCTCTGGTGACACCGATTCCAAGAACACGGTCGCCACCAATAGAACTTGTGGTTGGCTGTTCAGAGTTTTGCTCACCAAAAGTTAAAAGCGAGCTTCCCACATCAACCGGATTTTTTCCTGGAAGACACATAGCTGTTACATCATTATGGAAGAGATTCGCCTTGGTAATATCAAGAACCGGCTCGTCACCGACATACTTTTGTGAGCGGCCAATAATACGTGTGTGTTTGCCAAACTCATCGAGTTCATCTTCAACCACGTCAGTTGAAATATTTTGAAAGGCAGGGGATCTTGCCCATCTGGCAATGGAATTATTAAACTTAGGAGCATTGACAGAACCTTCAACTAGTCGCTGACAGTAAGTGTTTGGTGCACAGGCATGCAATCCATCTGTCGAGTTTTTTGTATAAGATGAATTTGAGTCAATATTGTCATAGTTTGGCAAGCAAGCAGCTCCACGGCCGCGATAGACGCAACGTTTTGTTCCGCCAGTGAGGTTGCCAACTAAAATATTGCTTAGAGTTTTAAGTGTTTCTGATTCCGGCGTTTCAAGTCCATTTTCGTCAATACTTGGCCAAAGCGCCTTGAGACCAGTAACCGATTGACAGCTATATTCCCAACCAAGTTGTGCGGCACAATCTCTATCTGTGTCGCAAACGTGATACTGCTGACATTCAGCTCCATCACTTTCAAAATCCGATGTAATAATAGAACCACTTCCAGGGACGGCCGCTGCATCTGAAACAGTGACTGAAAATGTATTCTCATCGGTTTGATCACCAAAGTAAGCATTCACTGCAAGGAAGAGTTTATTACTTTCAGCTTGTACGCGGCGTTGGTTACCGACAGAGAACCAGGTGATGCCATCAAAGCTGCCAATGACAGATCCATAGTCAAAGCCATACCAGTCACGCTGGTAACCATTGGCAAAAAAGAAGTGCTGGGCCTGTAAGCGTCTTTGGCGTTGGTCTTGACGGTCACTTGTGCCACGGTGAGACCATGGAATCATTGTGACTGGTAAGAAACATGCGCGTCCAAAGATCAAATCATCCGAGCGGTAGGTGGAACTTGTTTTTTGATTTGTTTCAAAAGGATTGGGCAGGTAGCCGCCACCTTTATAGTTAAAATTTTGTGGGAAAAGTTTAAGAGCACTGCTCCAGCTATCATTTCCGCAGTAATAACAAGAGGAGAAGGCGCCTTGATCGACAAAGATATCGTATGTTTTGCCTTTTGCAATTCGAACTTCCTTGGCCGGTTTTGCACTTCTTGCTGCTGTTGAGATTGAACCATAGATCTCATTAAATCCGATATATTGACCTACGTTATTAGGCTTGGCTAAATTACTCGAAGTATATTCAAAGACAACGCCTTCTTGTGCGGGAGTACTCCCGTTTAGCTCCGATTGCGGAACTCCACTTCCATCGAAATAGCGAACAGGTACAGTTTTTGAGGTCATGAGTACTGTTTGTTGAAGCGGTGGAGGAGAAGTATTGTCAGGATAGACGCAGCTGTAGTCTACGATGGCGCCTTGATTGTTGGTTACAGGTTCAAGATTACATCCTTCGCCAACGCAATCACACATATCGCGAATACGGTCTCTGGCAATCTCAACACCGCCCAGAACTGGCCAAGTCCCAAGATTCACATAATAAGTCATGAGAACGACTTGAGTATCAAAAACAGCTAGGTTGCTACCATTAAATACAATTTTTGCTGGTGAACCAGCTGCGAGTGTCCAGTGGGTACCTTGATATCGAGTCGAGCCGTCAACTTCAACTTTGATTTGCTTAGAAGTATCAGCGTAGATTGGAAGTTTGAACTCATTACTTGCAGGGAAGTGGTCATTAACGAAACCAAGGTTTTGACCTTGAGTAAAATACTTTTTACAACGAGCGATACTTGGGCCTAGTCGCTCGCAGCTTGAATCGGCTTTGTAGCGAATACGAAGAAGATCTCCATCCGCATTCCCAGGTCTCACAAAGGCGCCAGTTAGACCGATTGTTACGGGATTAGTTAAATCATCATTACCGTTGAGGTTAGAGGGTGGAACACCGTTGTCGAGTCCATTGAGAGTAACTCCAGATTGAGTAAATGCTCCGTTTTGAAACAGAGCCACTCCGCCATATGTAACTTTATCAATACTGTGCATGGGCAGACCAAATGAACCAGTATAGATAGTGTTAAAGTTGAGATCGTCGGCACCTGTTTCGTAGCTACCTGAAGTATCTGTGGCAACGTCATAAATCGATGTACAAAAACCTTGCTCACCATTAACAGGATTGATGCAGTCATAAAGCTCTTTTTTAGATAGCAGTCTAGCGGCAGCTTCTTCTTGTGGGTTTGGTGTCGGTGTTGGTGTCGGATTAGGAGTCACAATCACAGGGCAGATATTGTAGAGATGCGGGTAGTTATTAATTGATGATGGAGCATTGGCAATATCATCTACACTTTGTAAAAATTCAGCACTATTGGTATCAGTCGTCGACTTAATCGAAGCATCAACAACGCACTGACCACTAAGGCAGCAATCAAAACCTTGAGCGACACATTCAGATGAGCCTGAGCAGCTTACGGTACCTGGGTCAATCACAGTTGTGTTTTGTAATCTAAGACTCAAATAAGAAATATCAATACCTGAAATGACAACGCCACCTGAAGTTCTTAGTCGACTTGAGTCGGAACTAAAGCTTGAAAGGTTACAGCTTGGGCAAACATCGGCAATGCGATAAACAACACTCTGCCCAGGGAAGGCTGACGCCATAGCACTGAGGATGCCAGGTTTTTGGCAAAACGTTTGGTTGGTTGTTGAATCGTTCGGCTTGACCAAATAATAATGCTCAAGCGTGTTCGTAGTAAAATTATTAAAGGATTGTGGAGTAGCAGCAAGCACGAGGACTTGGTTGGTTACACTGGCCGGGTAATGGTGAACCAGACACTGGACGGTGGATGTATTGCCTGCTTTAACAAACAAATCAATATTTTTACCGCGTAGGTAATAGGTATCGCTGGTAAAAACAGATTGATCAAAAACCGAAGTTGATTTGGTTGTTCCACTTTGAAAATAATTTAGACTATTGGTGAAAATTGGAGTTCCAACTGGGGGAGTTGTTCCTGTACTAGCACCTTGATTGGTTTTTGAGCGGCGTGAAGTTTTTGGACTTTCCACACATCCAGTGAGAAGAAATAAGATGCTAAAGAACATCACAGCAATTTTCTTGCTGCTTATGTTTTTTAAAAAATGGTTCTCATTTCTGCTCATCATACCCACTGAACTTTTCGGCTAATTGGCTGATTTCCTTACGCTTTCTTCCCATTGTAGAGGGGTCCTAGAAAACTCGGTCATGCTTGCCGCTTTCAATCAATAATCCATAACTTAGAAGGGTTCCTGATAACGGTATCTGACCGAAAAGGTTGGCAATGTTTTGATGTCACAGAGCCTCTATACCCGCGTAAATTCATTCACTTGGGTATTGTTTCATGATCTTGCGGCATACTGACAACTCTTCAAACTGAAACTTGGAATTTTTTATGACTAAATTTTTGGCCATCATATTTGTTGCTGTTTGTTTTTTAGGAGTAAGCGCGAGGGCCCAAGACATTGGTCAATTTGCAAGAAATATGGGGTCGCTTTCTAAGGGCGAAGTAAGTTCATCGATTGAACATCTAGTGAAGCAGGGAGTGATCTCTCCAGAACAGGCAGCACAAGCGCGAAGTGAATTAGAAAATATGGATGCAAAAGATATTCAGAACCTGCAAGAGCAAGCACAAAAAATGCTTGGCTCTAACTAAGCTGCTCTAGTAACCAAAACAACCCGCTAAGAGCGAATCGCTCTTTGAGTTTGAGCCGATCACCTCTAAATTGTAGGGATCGGCTTTGCTTTTTATCTCTACTCGCAAAACCTTGGCAAACAAGTCCGACCGGCTTTTCTGGCGTTCCACCACCAGGTCCTGCTATTCCGCTAAAGCTTATACAAAAATCGGCTCCAAACTTTTTAAGAGCGCCCTCTGCCATCTCTTGTGCCACTTGTTCACTGACGGCACCAAAACTTTCGAGAGTGGATGCTTTTACGCCGATCAGTTCGCTCTTAGCTTCATTGGCATAGGTTACAGCACTGCCTAAAAAGACTCTTGAGCTTCCAGCAATGTCTGTAATCTTCGACGCTGCTAAACCGCCTGTACAACTTTCGGCAAAGCAAAAGGTCAAACCTTTTTGAGTGGCAAGATTAACAATCAATTGTTCCAGTGAAAGCTCTCCCCATTGCCAAACGTGACTCGATAATGCGCTAGACTCGACAATGGTTTGAATTTCATTTGAAATTTATCTTTATTTTTAGCTTCATCAAAAGTGACGAGGATATCTACACCGGTTAAGTGGGGCAGGGATGAGACTTTTCCAAAAGCTTCTAACTGCTGCCACAAACTTGGACAGAGCTCTCCGAAAATTTTCTCTTCAGGAACACCGTAGGTTCGCATGATGACTTGAGCCTGATCGCCGGCGACATTAAAACCCTTAGTTTTTAATAAAGGAAAGAAAACTTGCTCGATCATTAAGGCAAACTCTTTCGGTACACCTGGAGCTGCCATGAGTGCTTTGTTATTATTTAGCCACACTAATCCTGGAGCAAGACCACCTGGATTATCAGTCGCTATAAAGTCTTCGGGGATAAGGTGATAGCCATTGGTTGATGGACTCCACGGTCTTTGCAGTCTGGCGTAATTATTCTCGACGATGGCTCGGGCTAACTTATTTTCTTGAAGTTTTTTTCCTGCAAATTCAGCCAAAACTGTCTTGGTTAAATCATCAAGCGTTGGACCAATTCCACCCGAAGTGAGGACGATATCGGATCGACTCCAGGCAAGCTCTAAGGCCGCCAGCATTTGAGCCTGATCATCACGAACGATTGAAACATTGCCTAGCTTTAGGCCCTGCTTAAAAAGCCAAGGAGCAAGCCACGGAAGATTTGCATCAACAGTTCGACCATTAAGAATTTCATCACCAATAATAATCAGTTCAATAGTCATACTTGCCTCATAATGGTAGGATAACCTCATGAGTAAACGCTTGTCATTCTCCTTACCATTTGATGTCGATTTAGATGATCATCTTCGAAAAGAAGTGCCAGGCCATACCGACTATAGAGTCATTAGCCAATCGCTCGATGCAAGAAATGCCAATCGCGGTCGAAAGCCCGTCAATCAGTGGGTGGTGGAAGTCATTCACGAGGGCGAGCGGTTTTCGGCCTATTCCCAAGAGTTTCCTGATCTCGGTGCACTCAAACAAAAACCGATCATTGTTGGGGCTGGTCCGGCCGGTCTGTTTTGCGCCCTTCGTTTGGCCGAGTATGGTGTGCCTTCGATATTGATAGAACGAGGGGAGCGAGCTCACAAACGCATGCTTCACATCGCTAGATTTTGGCGTTACGGAGAGTTTGATCGCGAAAATAATGTTTGTTTTGGAGAAGGGGGAGCAGGACTTTTCTCTGATGGAAAACTCATTACCCGCATTAAATCGCCTCACGTTCCCTATGTCATGCAAAGACTAGTTGATTTTGGCGCGCCACCAGAAACGGCGTGGCTTTCTAATCCCCACTTGGGCTCGAATAAGATCAGACAGCTTATTGGAAAAATTTCAGATCATCTTTTATCCAAAGGTTGTGAAATTTATTACAACACACGTGTTGATGAACTGATCGAAGTCGATGGTAAAATTCAGGGAGTGAAGCTTTCTGATGGACGTGAGCTGCAAAGCGATCACGTTGTTTTGGCGGTCGGTCACTCGGCTCACGATATGTATCATGAATTAGTGAAGAAAAAAGTTAAGCTCGAAGCAAAAGACTTTGCTGTTGGCGTGCGAATTGAACACCCACGAGAGTTGATCGATCAAATTCAATACGGCGATTTTGCGGGTAAAGATCTAGGGGCCGCTCGCTATCGTCTAAGTTGGGAAGATCCAACGTCAAAAAAAGGTACGTACAGTTTTTGTATGTGCCCTGGCGGTTATGTTTTAAGTTCAGGTACTGAAGCCGATGGAATCGTGGTTAATGGCATGTCCAATTACGCCCGAAACTCAAGATGGTCTAATGCCGCACTTGTTGTTGCCGTTAAGGCTAACCAAGATTTCAGTACAGATGATGTATTAGGCGGCATGACTTTTCAGCGAGAGATTGAAAAACGCGCTTTTGAGATGAGTTGCGAACTTGCATCAGGAAAAGAACTTCCGGCCCAAACTCTATCTGAGTTTATGGGTGGATCTAAAAAAGATATGCCTAAAACATCAACTCCTTCTGGTATTGTACGAGCTCCACTCGATAAAATTTTACCAGACTTTATAACCAAGCATTTGCGGGTTGCGCTTAAGCAGTTTGACCGTTCAATGAACGGCTTTGTCAGTGAAAAAGCTCTGCTGATTGCGCCAGAAACAAGAACCTCAGCACCGGTTACGGTGCTTCGCGACAAGGAAAGCCTTGTTTCACTGAGTCACAAGGGACTTTATCCATGTGGTGAGGGAGCTGGCTATGCCGGTGGTATTACTAGCGCCGCTGCTGATGGAGTGAAAGTCGCGATGTCGATTCTCGAATCTGACAAAGGTTTGACACAATAGACCTGTGCGTTAGTCTTGCCGCATCGGCACCCCTTCGATATCTTTGAGCTGCATTGAAGAGAGGGGAATCTATAATGTACGCAATCAAAATTCTTAGTATTTTTGCACTTCTAAGCTCGAGCCTTTTTGCTCAAGAGCCAACTCCTGTTCTTAATGCCACTTTGGTTGCAAGAGCTAATCAAGCTGATGGTTTTCAATTACCGGCCGGATCAATTCTAGGCATTGCAGATGTAAAACTTAACAACCGTGGCGACATTGCTTTTGATGTTGATGTGCTTGGTGGAAGTGAACAGGCGGCCGTATGGTTTGCGCCAAATGGCGGCGAGGGGAAAGTTGTTTTTCGTCCAACAGTTGATGGAAGACTTTTATCTGATCCCGGTTTAAATAATCGCGGTGATCTTGTTTTCTCACAGTTTGATTTCGGTGTGACTGATGGTGTTTTCAAATACGATGCTAATGCACGTGCCACCGAGCTAGTCATTCGTCCCGATCGCAATCAAGGTTTCTCATTTCCTGCTATTAATGACATTGGTACCGTCGTCACTCGTATTGTCGATGAGGCGGGCGACCGTAGCTTTAGAGTTGTTAATGGTGGTCAAAGTAAAATCATCGCTAAAGAAGGCGTAAAAGATGCTCAGGGCATAACACTTTCATACCTCTTTCGCCCGGTCCTAAATAACCAAGGGTTTGTTGCCGCCAAAGTTCGTCGTGGTGAGCGCGGTCAAGTTGATGAAACACAACCAGATGGAATTCGCCTTTGGAAACCAGATGGCTCTTATGAAGTTGTAGCCGTTGATATTCATGCACAGCCTTCATCTTTATTTTTTAGTTTTGGAAATTCAGTCGGCATCTCAGACGCTAAACATGTTGTGTTCACTGCCACTGTATCGGGTGACAAGCAAGCAATCTTTCTCTTTGGCGAAGGCAAGATCAAAGCCTTGGCCATTGAGGGACAGGGAGACTTAGAAGCGATTGAAGCATTTGCCCCAGTCGTAAACTCCAAGGGAATAGTCGCCTTTAGAGGCCGTCTCAAGAGTGGCAAAAGTGCGATTTTAACTGCAGATTGGAACGGTTTCAAAGTTGTTGCTAAGCAAGGCGATCTGATCACCAGTGACCTTGAAACCGCCAAAATCTACGACCGCGTCGATAATCAAGGGTTTGTCGGTGGCTTGGCCATCAACGATAGTGGATCTATTGCATTTCACGCCGGAATTCTAAGTAAAGATGGTGAGAGATTTTTGGGTCAAGGTATCTATCTTTTGTCGACAACACCTCCTCCTGCTGGGCGCTAAGCGTATAGGCGTAGCGCGTCTTTCACGTTAGGATAACCCCGCTTTTACAGGGGATAATCAATGCTTTTTAAGTCCAAAGACAAGGTCCCTGGACCCTATGACGTTATCGTTATTGGTTCAGGCTTAGCTGGAATGACAGCGGCCAATAAGTTGGCAAAAAATGGACGAAAAGTTCTTCTACTCGAATCTCATAATAAATTGGGTGGCTTTGCCACATGGTTTAAGCGCGCTAAAGGCGATCATATTTTCGATGTCTCACTCCACGGTTTTCCTGTTGGGATGATTAAAACTTGTAGAAAGTATTGGAACAAGGACATTGCAGATCGCATCGTTCAAGTTGAAAAAGTTCGCTACGTAAATCCTCAATTTGAAGTCGAAACAGACTTCACAAAAGATCACTTCACTAACGTTTTAGTTGAGAAGTTTGAAGTCGCACGTGAGAAAGTCGAAGGCTTTTTTGAAGAACTCGCGGCCATGAACTTTTATGATAATTCTCAAATGACAAATGGCGAGCTTTTTCAAAAATGGTTTCCAGATCGCAATGATGTGGTTCGCTTTTTACTCGAACCAATCGTTTACGCAAACGGTTCAACCCTAGAAGATCCAGCCATCACCTATGGAATAGTATTTTCAAACTTCATGAGTAAGGGTGTTTATATCTTTCGTGGAGGCACTGACCTTTTAATCTCGATGATGAAAGACGAGCTTCTCAAAAATGGCGTCGATATACAGATGCACGCTTTAGTTGAAAAGATTGTCATCGAAGACAAAAGAGCTGTTGGCGTTCAAGTCAAAGGCCATTTTATCCCTGCTTCCAGTATTCTATCGAATGCCAATATCAGAACAACGATTGAAAAAATGACCGGGGTGGAGAATTTCACTGACGATTATGTTGAAAAAACAAAGCAAGTACGTCTCAATTCATCGTCTTGTCAGGTTTTCATGGGGATTAAAAAGGGCGAGAGTATCCCCGATATTGGAGAGTTGATTTTCTATTCAGACGATAAAGATTTTAATACAGATTCACTCTTATCACCTAAAGTAGGAAGCCAAACGTTCTCCGTCTATTATCCAGACATTAGACCTCAGCTCGATTCAAGATATGCTGTTGTTTCATCTTCTAATGCTAAGTACAGCGATTGGAAGAACCTCAGTGAGTCTGAGTATAAAGCGCAAAAAGAGTTTGTGATTGAGCGAGCACTTTGCACACTAGAAAAGATTGTCCCAGGAATCAGGTCTAAGATTGATTTTATCGACTGCTCAACTCCACTGACTGTCGAAAAATATACTCATCATCAAAAAGGCTCAAGTTTTGGAACTAAGTTTGAAGGGCTTGAGATATCAATGGGAATGCACCAGCAAGTCGACGGACTTTTTCACGCCGGCTCTGTAGGCATTATCATGTCGGGTTGGCTTGGTGCCGCCAATTACGGAGTGATTCAGTCTCATGAAGTTGATAATTATTTAGATCGCGTCCACGAAAATAAAGCTTAGGGTAACTTATGAATTACGATTTTAAAGATCAAGTTGTTGTTGTCACTGGTGGAACGAGAGGAATCGGGCGCGGAATTGCTCTTGCATTTCTTAAAGCCGGCGCAACCGTTTGGGCCACTTATGCCAGAAACGATGAGGCGGCGCAGGCATTTAAGAGCGAGCAAAGTGACTTTGGTGATCGATTAAAATTAGCGAAATTCGATGTCGCAGACAGTATTGGCATTAAAAGCTTTTTTGAAAAACTAGATAATGAAAGTGGTCGCCTTGATATCTTGATTAATAATTCAGGGATTAGAAAGGATAATATGTTGGCCATGATGCCTGATGAAGATTGGACCAGTGTACTAAACACTAATCTTGGCGGAACATTTTTAATGTCTAAAAATGCTGTGCCTTTGATGATGAAAAATCGCTATGGTCGAATCGTAAATATGTCATCCATCGGCGGGCGGTTAGGGCTTCCTGGTCAGGCCAATTATGCTGCATCTAAGGCCGGTCAAGAGGCAATTTCTAAAGTTCTTTCAAAAGAGCTTGGTAAGCGTGGAATTACGGTCAATAATGTTCTTCCTGGCTTTATTGAAACCGAGTTGATTTCGGACCTGCCTGAAGATCAAGTGAAAGAGTATAAAAAACAAGTTCCGCTTAAGCGCTTCGGCAAAATTGAAGAAGTCGCTGCGGCCGTATTATTTTTATCTTCCAAAGACGCTGGCTATATTACGGGAGCTTCGCTCGAAATTACAGGTGGTCTGTAATGGAAGTCACACAACTTATCCCACAACGTGCACCCTTTCTTTTCGTTGATAAAATTGTTGAACGACTAGATAAAAAAATATTAACCAGCTTTAAAATCACCGGACAGGAAGATTTTTTCAAGGGGCATTTCCCCGGCAACCCCGTTATGCCTGGAGTTCTTCTACAGGAAGCACTTTTCCAATCAGGCGCTTGCTTGCTTGCCGGTGAAGGGGATGCAGGGCTTGGTGTTGTGACCAGAGTTAATAATGTGAAATTTAGGGGTCTAGTGCGACCAGGAGATGAGCTTCAAATGGAAGTCGAACTCGTGGAAGTGATATCTAACGCCTATATGATGAAAGGGAAGACTAGAGTGAATGGTAAAATTGTTGTCGCTCTTGATTTTACCTGCGCTAGTATTTCGGAGTCATAATGGATTTTTTAAATGTGAAAGATAAAACTTATGTTATCTCTGGAGTTGCCAATAAGAAAAGTGTGGCCTACTCGGTGGCAAAAATCCTAGCTGAGCACGGTGCCAATATCATTTTCACAGTCCAAACTAGTGATCACGCCGCAAAAGTTGAGACGCTTTTTCCAAACTCTAAGATCATGATTGTCGATGTTGAAGACTCTCAGACAATTAAATCGATGGGCAGTGAGCTTTCCAGTAATGGAATTTCTATCGATGGTTTTTTACATTCTATGGCCTTTGCAAATTATGCAAACCCAAAAGCCTTTCATCAAACGGACTGGGATGACTTTTCTCAGGCGGCGAGAATTTCTAGTTTCTCTATGATTGAAATGAGTAATTCTCTCGAGTCAGTCTTTAATCCCGGTGCTTCCATTGTCACAGTTTCGATCTCTAGCACGCGCGCCACTAACTACGGTTATATGGGACCGATCAAGGCCATGTTAGATTCATCTGTTGCTTTCTTGGCCAAGTCTTTAAGTTCTAAAGGTATACGAGTAAATGCTGTATGCTCTGGACCGCTTAAAACATCTGCCTCGGCTGGAATTCCTGGTTATATCGAAAATTATCTGTTCGCTGAAAAACTTACCCTCAGAAAACAAGCTTTAAAAACTGATGAAGTCGGAGATACGATCGCCTTTTTATTATCGCCTCGCTCAAGTGGTATCAATGCCACTGGTTTAGTGGTCGATGCAGGAATGTCTTGTAATTACTTCGATGAAGAAGTGGTCGCTCAGTCTCATTCTTAGTTGCCATTAATGCGTGGCGATTTTTAAAAAGTTTGATTAGTTTTGTCGCTTTAATTCTCACTACTTAAAATCACTATCTGAATCATTTTGCCGATAGGTTAATATGCAAAGTCTTCTGTGTTTGCCGTGTTGTACGTCAAAGCTTTGGTAGCACAGACTCTTTTGATAACGAAACGAATGTTTCGTACCAACGGTTTACATGCACAGCTTTATTTTAAGCATTACCTTACTCTTTTTTTCCAGCGTTTATGCTGGCGAGCAATTCACGTATTTTTCAGTGAAGCAACAGAGCAATGCTAAGAGTGTTGCATTGCCTATTCCTATTTTTGCTCCACAAGAAACGCCCCTTTTTGATCGTATTGCCGCAGGCTTTAGTGATTATCGTTTACGCGCAGGTGATGCCGCAGCACGGGTTCTCGCTGGAAATACTTTATCAGCAGTCGGTGGTCTCTCTGGTATTGGCTTTTCTTTAGTCAGGGACTTTGGTGGATTTTCTATTAATGCCAATCGTCAGCTGGCCCCAGATCTGTTTGATGATGATCGCTGGTTAATTGTTGATGAATTAACCATTATGATTGATGCCAGTGATTATCTTGGAGGACTCCGTGATGACGGCGTCATTGATATATCCGAGACAAACCTAGCAGCTTTTGCAGGAATTGCTTTTAAGCGAACCTATAGACTAACTCATTTTGCTAATTCCTATAGCGAAGGATTAACAAAAGATTATGAGAAACTCATTTTCCCTTTTAAGTGGTTTAGGCCGAGTCACTTTCAGCAGCTAGCACCCTATGAGTATCTTGAAAAGGAGGACTCGTTGTCAGTTAGGGCCGGCGGCGTTGTCTCTGCGCCTATTGGCGGGGGATTAGCCGTGGGGGCAGGAGTTTTAGCTTCATTTGAAAGAAGCGCAAAGCTTACACTTCAGTCACTTGGACCTGATGATCAAGCTGGGCCTTTAGAGAGACTGCGCATCAGTTATACCAGTGAAAAAAGTGCGGCCGTGGCGGCTCAGGCAAAGCTTCAGGCAGACTTTCTTGGAATTCTAAAGCTTACTCTTTTTGCCTACGACTTTGAATATTCACTCAGTAGTTCACAAACATGGAATTTGACTCTTGATGATCCAAGTCTACATCGATTAAGTGAACACTCTGACCCTATTCTTGAAAAGGGTATCAATGCGGTTGTAAAGCTTCGAACGCCAAATCTTGATGACTTAGCTCCGTATATTGTGAGCTCTGAAACAAGAAAGCAAGAAACGATGAAGTCTCGCTACGCGGCTTTGATTATTGGTGGCAAAAAAGAGCAAGCGACTGAACATATTCAAACTGTTAAAAATAATGTTGTAAGAAGCTTCTTTAAACACAATTTCTTAAAGCAAAGACAAGTTCAAAACATTCTTAGTCGGTTAGTGTCAGAACTCTTCTCAAATTTTTTAAAACTACCTACGCTGGTTAATAATGCAGCGATTGAGAATAAAAGAATTTCCCTCGAATATGAAGCTGTAAAAAATCTAATCGAGGATAAAGAGGATTTAGATCTCATTGATCCAAGTGAGCGTATCTCGCTTCGTATTATGCACGAGGCAACCGTCTCTACAAAATCGAGTAAGATGCGCGATTATTTCAGCTCTTACCTCAGTTATTACTCTGGTGCAGATCCTGCGATCGTCAGATTACTGGATGAAGGGCATTTGAGGCCTCCTTACCAGTTTCAAACTAATTTCCAAGTCTCACAAGCAGGTATTTTAAATATCTCAAAGACGTCAGTTGAAGCGCTTCATAGAATCTTTGATAATATTTGTGAGACTAAACCAAAAAATAAACTTTACCGCTTTAGATCGCTATTTAATTTTTGTAAATGGAAGTTGCAAGCCGATCTAAGACGCTATTTACTTGAAGTATTTCACCAAGAGATTGCCCTTAGTTCTTACCGAGACTGCTCCAAAGTTACCAAGTGGTATATGCGTGCTTCAAAAAAGAGGGCATTGCTCGAGTCGTGTATGAGGTCAGTCTCAAGAAGAGATGAAAATCAAGCTCTGAGTATTGTTCCTATGTGGCGGCTTAAAGATCTTTTAAATGAAGTAGTCACCCAATCTAAAGATCGAATTGATTTGTACTCACTCTTTGGTCTGTCCAATGTTCATGCTTACGGTCAAGTCAGTGCCAGCAAAGAAGAGGGACTACCTATTCGCGCCATGTTTAAAGAAGGTCTATGGCATGGTTTAGGTGTCGTTGATGCGGCTAAAAAAGAAAACCTCAGGCGTGAGCCGGCTTCAGTAATTGAGTGATTCTCCGTATTGTTTTAGAGCTTGTTGAGTTGAAAGCCTGGGATCGTAGGAAAAGTGATTTTGTGCTTTATTATGTTTGAACCAATGACTCTTACCTAATTGCATGGCTACAAACCTAGTCATCGGTAAATTATCTGTCTTAATACGAAAGATCTTGGCAAAGAGCTCGCAGCACGCTCCGATAGAATAGGCGAGTGAGAACGGAATAGACTTCACTAGTGTATCTTGTCCATGCAGTTTAAGAAGGGTATTGGTAAACTCCCATAGTTTGACTGGTTCATTTTGCGCAATAAAATATGCCTGAGCATTAACTGGAGAGCCTTCGCCTAGAGCTTCTAATGCTTGGACATGTGCCACGGCGGCATTTTCAACCGCGATGACATCAACTTTATTCTCACCGTTTCCAATAATCTTAAGCCTACCAGCTTTAGCGGCTTCTACTAACCTTGGAACCAGGTGATCGTCACCGGGACCAAAAATTAAATGAGGACGTAGAGCACAGGTATAGAGCTTTGTCTGATCAACACTCAACACATTATTTTCGGCCAAGGCCTTAGACCTACCGTAACGTGAGACACTATTTTTAGGGTAGGGCATTTTCTCATCACCACCCTCAATCGACTCTTTGCCAAAAACGACGCTAGGGGTACTGGTATACACGAGTTTTTTTACGCCATTTTGTAAGCATGCATTAATGATATTGTTGGTGCCTTGAATATTTATTGCGACAAAGTCATTCCAATCGCCCCACATGGCAATCTTACTGGCACAATGAATAACGGCATCGACTCCCTTAGTGGCAGCTTGAACTGCTTGAGCATCTCGTATATCACATTGATGCCACACAACACCTTGTTCAATTAAGTCGTCGTGAACAGCTCTTCCAAGTCCATGAACTGAATGACCTTTAGATAAGAGAAGTTTAACAATGTAGCGCCCGAGAAATCCTCCGGCGCCAGTGACCAATATTTTTTCCATGCCATAGTTTAGCGAACTTCTAGTGTAAGGAAAAGAGGTTGATGGTCTGCTCCTGTACTCTTTTCTACAGATGCTTCTCTAACATTCAATCCTCTGGTGAAAACATGGTCCAGCTCTCGTCCAAAGACCTTCATCTTAAGATGCGAATTCTTAAAGTGTACTTCTTCTAGCGAGTACTTATGCATGATATGTTTCATGTATTCCATCTTCTTCTTCGACCAAGTGTTAAAATCACCACCAAAGACAACTGGGCCTTGATGAGATTCAACAACTTTGAGCGCATCAAGAAGCTGAGCCGCTAGCGTTTGCCACGTAACAGAATTTAAAGCGTGAATATTAACGGTGAGCAGTTCATGACATGTTCCTGCTATAGGGTAGGAAGCAAAGAGTATCATTTTAGGTGTACCGCCGGCGATCTCAACACCACGACTTCTTTGCGCAAGGATATCACTGGCCGCAACTTTAGCGGCTGAGACAACGCCCGTCGCCTTATTACCAAAACGGTAGATAAAACTTGTTCCCATAAAAAATTGAAAGTCTCGACTAGTATCATAGACCTTAGTCATCTTTCGATCGTCAGTTGCCTCTTGTAGAATCAGCACGTCTTGATTGCGAGAGAGTCTTTCGAATTCGCGCCGCCAAGTGCGTTCTTTTCCTTTATACTGATTCCATACCATGACGTTAATTGACTTTGGATTGAGTAGTGACTTTGACGAATGACCATATTCTGTAAGCTCATCTTGAGCATTTGGAATCTTAAACCATAGGCCTGCTTGAGAGGCCCCCGTAAGGCAAAAAAATAGCGCGCTACTTTTGATAAGATTTAAGGCATTCATCAAAACCTCCTTGTCTTGATCGTGCTTTCTTAAGTCTTATATTTGCTAATGCCGTGCCAAATATTGAGCCGCTAAGTAGTTAAACTTAAAAGGGCATACCGGGGCAGGTGGGGACTGGTGTAGATTTGATCCTAGTTAGCTTTTGACGCTTTTTTCACAAAACGGCAACTTAGACGCTGTACTTGATCTTTTTGATCATCGTAAGCGATTTCCGAAGTATAGAGAAGCTCTCCACTTTTTGTTTGTTCAAGAACCTCAACACGAGTGTGCCCCAGGTCTTTGAACTCGCAGTCTTTAGCTGTAGTTTGTTGAACCCACTTATTTGAGACGAGGTCAGTCTTTTTATCAAAATGACAATTACTGTGTTCATTACTTTTAAACCCAGGTTCAAAAAATATAATTTTTTGTCCTAAATACCATGCAGGAGTATCAGGGTTTTCACTTTTCTCTAAAATGAAGTCCTCGCAACCTTTAGTTTTGCTCTTTGAGACATAGGACTGATCGCTCTTGAGTTCAAAAGCAGTGGCGCTAAGGGCTAGAGAAGATAAAACTATAATGATTAAAGTCTTCATAATATTTACTCTGCCACACAGTTAGGGTACTGAGCAATAAGTGCTCCAACTTCTCCACCTCTTGGGCGAAGAAGAGACTGCCAGTATAAACCACGGCTTCTCTCGGCTCTATAAAGTGGTCTATCAATTGTGAGCTGTTTTTCTAAGATATCAAGGCCACAACGTAGATTGTTTTCATGACTACTCACAATCTCTGGATAAGGACCGCTTCGACTAGGTCCAACACAGTTTGGATGAGGAAACTCTGCAGAATATCGTGACCTTCGAAGTGCTGGTTCGAGTTCCATTTGCAGTGGGCCGACTGCTGTCCCGTTGGTTCCTCTGACACTAATTCTTCCGGTTCGACATGTTGACTCATCATGAACAAGGGCAGTGATACTCCAAACCCAAAAATGTTCTTTCTCTCTATTGCTCAGATTACTCCAATTGGGACAGACATATCTTTGACCAGCGATATCATTTGAATAATAAATAGAGTCTGTGCCTCTTGATCGAATGTCATCAACAATCACTTGTCCTAATGACCCATAACTACCATCTGATGTAATATAGCGCGAGCAATCTGCTCCTTGAGCTCTAAATCCTCTGTTCAGGGGTGGAAACTGATCGTCTTGTTGCTGTGGTTGCTCGGATATCTCAACGACCTCAGGGACTTCACCAATTTGGCATTGCCCATTACCAGGTGCTGCTCCTACACTTGATAATAGAGGAAGCGTTTGTACTACATTTCTTGTGACCGAGGTGACGACTCTAGAGCTCACGGTGCGAGATCTAGATGGGCGTCTGTAGGCGGGATCTCTCGTTACTTGATCAAAGCCATTACTGACGGCTTGAAAGTTTGCAAAGGGAGAGTTGACTTGGCCGTAGACATTGATGAGACCAATACTTGGATCTGGTATGAGCGTGGGAATAGCTGTCTGTGCAAATACAGTCTGTCCTAGCAAAAATGCTAGTGCTGTAATGATTAATTTGCCATTAATAAGCTTCACGCGACAACTCCATCAGAGACTTATCTCATGATAACTTGTCGGTTTATTTATCAACTAATTAAATTTAAATTTAGCCTCAAAAAAATTGCTGAGCTAACTTTTTTCGATCAATTTTTATATTGTGTCTGACATCGACAGGGAAGGAAGAACTAAAGAAAATCAGCGAGATAGAACTTGTTTTTGAAGAGGTTGTGGCGAGTTGAATGAGTTCATTCTTAAGGCTCAAATTGGGCTTTTGACCGGAAATCAATTCGACAACAATTGCTGGCACATTATCAGAATCTCCAATTAGCGCTGACCTTTTAACTTTGGGATGTTGATTAAAAATGGCTTCGACTTGAATGGGACAAAGCAGTCCAAAATTAGACTCAACTCGGTGTGCTTTACGGCCGCAAAACCAAAGACGTTGGTCTTGATCAAGATAACCAATGTCACCCATTCGATGCCAAAAATTTTCACCATCTTGAATTTTAGCACTGGCTGTCGCTTCAGGCATTTGATCATAACTTTTAGTGACAGTTGGTCCTTTAACGATGATTTCGCCGATTTGTCCTGGAGCTAAAAGTAAATGATCTTCTAAATGGCGAACTTCTCGATCTAGTATTCGTAGTATTTTTATCTCTACTCCACTAACCGCTGGGCCAACGCAGGTTCCAGCCCCATTTCGAGTTTTATCTTTTGTATTTTCTAAAAGCCAACGACCATCTGATAAACATAGTGGTAGTGCTTCTGTCGCACCATATGGGGCGTAGGTATTACCGTTTGGTAACAGACCAATTAACTGTTCATGTAATTCGTTTCGAACAGGGGCACCAAACATCACAACTTGTTTTATACTTTGAAATTGCAGTTCAGACTCTGTCGCAAAATTAGCCACTCGCTCCCAAATGGCAGGTGAGCCAGCCACAAAAGTTGCTTGGTACTTAAGGATGTTGGCGCTGAGTTTTGCCGGATCACACTTTCCAGGTTTGGACGGGTCCATGCTCGGAATCAATGTGGTCATCCCCATGGCGAGGGTAAAAAGAGAAAATAACGGAAAGCCTGGAAGGTCAACGTCATCACTCGTTAAGTTAAACATCTCTTGCAGCAGTCGTGTCTGTTCAGAAAATATCTGATGAGTGTAGACCACACCTTTTGGTCGACCTGTTCCACCTGAAGTAAACAAAATGGCTGCAGTATCGCCCGGATTAACCTGTGCTACATCTTCAGTACGCTTAGATTTTAAAAATTTTTTAATATCTTTCGTCCAAACGCGGTGTTGAATACTTTTAAATGGCTTTCTAAAAAAATAACTTAGGTAATGTACAATCGGCTCACCGATCATGGCGTCAGGTTTTGTGTGGGCGATGGCAGCAAGAAGGTTTTTTCGTCCCATGCCAGGGTCTATAAGGACAGGAATAATACCAATCTTAAATAGACTAAAAACCAGGGCGTGAAAGTCGAGCGATGGTTTTACAAAAAGGAGGGTACGGCTGCCAGGTTTGAATCCCTTTGCAATCAGAGATTCACAGATGCGAGCGATCTTATCTTCAAGCTCAGAAAACGAAATAGACTCATCTGATCTCGCATCAATGATGGCCGTTTTATTTGGGTGAGTCTTGGCAAACTCAAGCAGGCGATTTGCTATATTCATGGGGCGAGAAAGCCCTCGATGGCGTCAGCACATTGTGAAGGCATATCTTCAAGTACGTAATGACCTGCATCTAATACCATTGACTCCGAGTCGGGGTAGATGGTTTTCCATTTATTGAAAAATCTCATATCAAAGCAAAAGTCTTTTTCTCCCCAAATAATCATTTTAGGAAATTCAAGTGCAGGCAGGGCAGCTTCAATGGCGGCCAAGGTGTCAAAGCTTGGATGTGACTTTGAAAGCGGAATGTCTTGAACAAATCTCGAGACGGCGATTCTTGAATTCCAATCATTATAGGGAGCAAGATAAGCGCGTCTGATTTTTTTGGGTAGAGGCTTGACCGTCGTCATGAATGTAGCGGGGAGAGCAAAGCCATTGAGGGCACGAACCAATGGTTCTCCAATAATCGGGGCGCGACACATCGATATTCTTTTGGGAATCCAAGGGCCGGCATTAAAGGCAGCTGTATTTAAAATAACGGCTTTTTCCACAGCTTGCGGACGAAGGGTGGCGACACCAAAACCAATAGCTCCGCCCCAGTCGTGAACGATGAGAGAAAATTTCTCAATCCCAAGTGAATCCAGTAGTTCTTCTACATGGGCCACATGTTGATGCAGCTGATATTCGAATTTTTGTGGTCTCTCAGACAGTCCCATCCCTAAGTGGTCAGGTACGATCACGCGGTAGTTTGGAGCAAAATGCTTAATTAAATTGCGGTAGTAAAAAGACCAAGTTGGATTACCATGGAGCATGAGAATGACTGGGCCTTGACCTTCGTCAACATAACTCATCTCGAAACCATTATTAAGCTTTAGTCTTTTAGGTGTGAAAGGGTACTCACTCTTTAAATCGTTAAGCCACTCAGGTGAAATGTTCATCGACGGACTCCTAACATGACACAAGATAGACCAGAACCAATACCAAGTAAGGCGATAGTTTCGCCGACTTTGGGACCATCTAATTTTTCTAAAAGGTCAATAAGTGTGATCGGTAAGGCGGCTGAGCCTGTATTTCCAAGCACTGGGTAAGTTATATGAGTTGGATGCTGTGATAACTCTAGCGCATTCATTGTGAGCGCTTCATGAGCAGATCCAACTTGGTGACCAATGGCCCAAAAAGAATCAGTCGCTTTGAGCCCAAGATTTTTCTTGGCTTGCTGCCAAGTACTTTTAGCAAGCGCAACTCCGGCCTTCATCAAGGCTTCACTATCTGTTTCCATGGTAAGGGAGTGAGGAGAGCCATCGCCACGGCAAAGATGATTTGCCGAAGAGTCTACCATGGAAGCTCCACCGAGGAGTTTTAATCCATTGGGGGTGAGATCAGCTTTCGTGAGGGTAAAGGCGACTGCGGCCGAGCCTATGGTCAGGTTGGCAAAAAGCTTTTTGATATTCTTTCGATTGATTGTTTCATCATTAAGAATTCGACTGATTGTTTGCTCTAAAAGAGGTGCACCATTTTCGCCGCTAACAATCAGAGCACGCTTAATGCTTCCTGATTCAATCATTTTAGCTGCAACGACAATCGAATTGAGTACGCCAAGGCAAGCATTCGACAAATCGAAAAACGTACAGTTGGGGTTTAATTTTAAATTTTCATGAACGACGCTTGCAGTTGCTGGTTCTAAAAAATCGCGGCACACAGATGCGTGTATTAATAGGTCTACTTCATCTCGCCAAGCTGGGTTTTGCTTGAATAATTCTTCTGCCGCAGCACTCGAGAGACTTGAAGGAGTTGTGCCTACGTCCCAATGTCTACGCTCTTTAATTCCCGTCATGAGCTCAAGTCGTCCGTACGGCAGACCTAACTTGTCATAGACGGGTGAGAGACGTTGCTCAATATCGTCACTGGTGACAATCTTTTGGGGAAGATAACTGGCCCATCCATCAATGGCGACATTATGAAAGTTCAAAGTCTACCACCTTGTAGTCCATGCAGGTTCGCCATGGATATTCCAGAGAGCATGGCACCAACGATGCCAAGAAAACCTTGGTCGGTTCCTGTTATAATAAGTCCGTTTGTAGCTGTTGTCCCATCGCGAGATTTATCGGGTGAACCATAGACCGCCCCGGCAAAGTGGCCTGTATAGCGTGTCACCGTTTTTGGGGTAAATGTATCATGGTAGATGATTTCCGGACTGTCATTGAAATAACTTGAGACTAAAGCAATAGCTTTTGCCGTTACTTTTTCTTTCTCTCGTTTATACTCTTCTTCACTAAGGCTTACCCATTTTTCGTTATTGGCCATAAATGTCACGCGAGCAACACCCTCATTAAACTCACTTGTTCCCTCATGGTAATTATTGGGCAAACAAATCACAGCACTTTGGTCATCAATGAGTTGCTCTGGCTTTTGGTATTGATAGTGGTCGCGATTATTATGAAAAATAAGAGTGGCTTTTTGGTTAAGCTGATTTGGAGTTTTATGCATGAAAAGAATGGTTTCTGTGAAGCTCATCGAACCAGGGCGCGCCGTGATCGAGTCTTGGCCTTGGGTTTTAGCCAGGGTTTCAGGCAATCCAGCAGAAGAGAAAACCAGAGGAGTCTCAATCAGAATCTCTCCCAGTCTTTTATCATTCAATCGAACTGACTTTACGTTTCCTTGGTCAGTACATACCTCTTGAAGTTCACAGCGATAGCGTAACTCAACTCCGAGCTCTTGTAGTTTATCAGTTAAGAGTTTGATGATCGTTCTCACTCCACCTTCTGGACGACCAAGTCCCTCGAGATAGATCGACTTAAACATGATGACAAATTGAGACCAGTCCATGTCATGTTCCCATGCAGAGCCGTAAATCATGAGCGGACAAAAAATCATTTCTCTTAACTGCTCATCTTGAATAAAAGTCGCAACCTTGTCTTTTGCTGACTCATACTCGTTTTCTAGATTGGTCTCATTGAAACTTTTTATAGCTTCAACGAGTTCATTCCAGCCTTGAGTCGATTGAGGGAAGTGTGTTTTAATTTGATCGTCAAAATCATTAAAGTCGTTAGTGAAACGCATTGTTGCTTTGGGGAAACGAATCAACGAATGAGTTTGTGGAGAGAGCTTCAAAGCCTCATAAGGAATTCGAAGCTGCTTTAACAGTTTGGTTAATGGCGCCGCACGTGTTCCTTTTGGGACAGCATTAGTTAGAGCATGAAGTCCAACGTCAAGGTTGCGATTGGCGCGACGATAAAATGAGTTGAGTCCCCCCGGAATACTATGCTTTTCAACAAGTAAAACTTTCTTGTCAAACATAGCAAGACGAATAGCGGCCGCCATACCGGACATACCGGCACCAACAACCACCGCATCATAAGAGGGGGATAGACTCATTAACTTATGCTAGTGCTTGGAATTTTGGACTAAGATAGTCGACACAAGACTGCATCGTTGCCAGCTTTGGGTAGTCTTCCTGAGGAACTTCAACTTTATGACGTTTCTTAAGTTCCATCACGATATCCAAGAAGTCCATGCTGTCGAGATCAAGTTGCTCGCGAAGAGACACACCATCATCAATGGTTGTTACATCGTCATCAAGGGCAATATCTGCGATAATGTCTAAAACTTTTTGGCGTACTTCAGTTGCTGTCATAATTACTCCTATGGATTTACTAAACTTTTTTAATAATTAAACTTGAATTAATTCCTAGCATTCCAAATGAATTATTCAGAATGACTCTCACTTCTTTTTTTACAGGTTCGTTGATAACCAGGCCATCGATGGCGCACTCAGGATCTAGCTCCATGATATTGTGGCAAGGGTGAACAAGCCCATCTTCAAAAGAGGGGAGGTTTCCTGCCAGCTCTAGTGCGCCGGCTGCTCCCATAGCGTGTCCGATAAAGCCTTTCGTTGCGTTAATTAAAGTATTTTTTGAGTTACCAAAAACCTCTCGTACTGCCTGACACTCCTGAACATCCCCAGCATTTGTGCCAGTGGCATGCATGTTCACAATATCAATTTCATCGGGACCAAGTCCCGCCATCTTCATGGCCTTGGCCATACATTGTGATTGGCGAGTTGGATTTGGCAAAACAAAGTCAGTGGCATCAGAGTTAACGTGATAACCAACAATCTCTCCATAGATCTTTGCCCCACGTGCGATGGCGTCATCGTATCTTTCAATCGTATAAAGAGCTCCACCTTCAGCAATCGCAATGCCATTTCGAGATTTATCAAGTGGCTTGGTGGCTTTTGTTGCATCAGCGTCGTGGCCCAAAGCTCCTTGAGCTTTAAAGGCGGCAAAAATTCCAAAAGTTTGCGGCGATTCAGAAATCCCACCAGCAATCGCAAGATCAATTTCACCAAGACGAAGCATTTGTAGGGCATGAATCAGGCCCATATTACCAGCGGCGCAGGCAGCCCCAATGGTATAGGCTGGGCCTGTAATTCCAAGAGCGAGTGAGGTTTCACCGGCAGCATTATTGGCAACAGTACGTGGGTTATGGTGATGAGACCAAAGATCAGTATCTAAGTTATTTTGGTAGAGCTCATGAATCTCATTTTCTGTTTCAACATTGCCGTGTTCAGTAATGCCAATATAAATACCTACGCGATCTTTATCACGAGCTGTTAGATCAATTCCTGAGTCGGCGAGGGCTTCACTGGCACAATAAATGGAAATCGCACCAGCACGGGTTCCTCTTTTTCTCATTTTTCTATTTTGATGTTTTGTTTCATCAAATTTGCAAAGACCTGCTGCCCATGTGCCCATGTGACGAACTTCAGTAAAGCTTAGTCCACTTTTACCGTTTAAAAGAGAGTGGCGAAACTCTTTGAGGTCATTGCCATTGGGAGCGGCGACGCCAACGCCGGTGATAACGATTCTTTCTAGGTTCATTTTCCTTCTCCAGCCAGGCGTGAGAGACCTGTGCGAAGTTTTCCGGCCAATCCGGTTGAGATATGATTTTTAAGTTGAGCTAGGGCCTCTTGTGTTTCACCGCTTGGAACTGGAAGCCCTGAAATGAAATCGAGCGCTTTGGGAAGAGCTCGAACAACGCTTGGGTAAGCAGCATCAGTATGTCTTCCTGATAGTCCAATGACAAAATTCATGACGGCTTCAGCAATTTGGCATGTGGCTAAAATGGAGCGAAGTTTTCGAGATCTTGCTGGCTCGCTTTCGCCGGCGTGTTCGAGACAGCGAATCGCCACAAGTCTAAAGCGCTCAATATTTTCTTGTTCGCGCTTTCTGAACACACTTGAAACGATCGACAGCGAATCCTCTCGAATACTATGGGTCTTAGCCCGACCTTCTTTCATATCTCGTGTATCGATAGCGCCGTAGAGGCCTAGAGTTTTGAGTGATGAGCTAACGGCCGGCTGAGACAAGCCGAGCTCTTTGGCAATCTCTTCACTAGTCAGTGG
>PBCC01000021.1 GCA_002716825.1 Halobacteriovorax sp.
AGCGACTTCTCTTTCAATCGTAATACTCATCAAAGTACGATAAACGGGATCTAGACAGTGAACAATCTTTTTAACTTAGACACCTGAGTAATAAACTCAAGTGACCTGACAAATGCTTAACTCTGCGAACTGTGTTTGCTGGCTTTTGACCAAATTGCTAAGCTTTTTAGCTATGAAAAAATATACTTTGACCATGATGGCCATGACCTTCTTCTTCTCCTTTTTCGCGCTGGCCGGCGAGAGTTCTCCCACGCAAAAAGGCATAGAATGTGGCCAAGCTCTTAATAAAATTCCTTATGCGGCACCTGAGCACAGTCTGAATAAAGGAATGGAGCTAGCACGTGACGCTTTTATTACCTGCTTATCTCGTTACCTTAGAATTCAAACCATCTCTCCTGAAGGTCATGAGCATCTAGCCGTCGAGTTTTTACATGAAGCAATCAAGGTTTTGGGATGGCCAACAAAGCGCTATGAAACGGCGGCTCGCTTTCTAGAGAAGAAAACACCTTCGAGATCAAATTTCATTGCAACTTTACCGGCCGATAATTCCAAAGAATATGATTGGAGCCAATTGCAATCCAAACGATCAATCATTCTAAACCATCATATGGACGTTGTAGGAGTAGTACCTGAACAGTGGGAATCACCAGATCTGGTTTTTTCTGGCAAGATCGCCCCATCCAAAGAGCATCCCAACAAACAATATATTTGGGGTCGTGGTGCCTTGGATATGAAAGGAATTGGAATGCTCCAGCTCGTTTCGATGGTTATGATCGAGCGTATGGGCTGGCCTAGAAACAAAGATATTCACTTTTTGGCAATTGCCGATGAAGAGCAAGCCAGTAGCGGCGCGATCGGCACAGTCCAGGCCATGGACTCGCAGGGGGAGCTCTACGCTTTATCTAAAGCGGCCATGATGTTGAGCGAAAGTGGTGGTGCTTCGATGAATCTGCCTAAAGACGGGGTCAATCTCCATCTCATTGGCGTAGAAGAAAAAGGTGCAGCTTGGATGAAGCTCACTGACTCTGATCCTATGGTTCTTTTGCAAAATATGGCCAAGATCAGAACTCTTGATGTTTATGATCAGGTCAAAAAGGATAGGGGTGCTTGGCGTCGGTCTGACTGCAAACTTACAAAGATCACAACACCTGGATCAAAAGTTAATGTTATCGCCAGTAAGATTGAGTTTAATATTGAGTGCGATGAAGTGATTGCAGAAAACTTTTTTAAGCAAGCCTTCACTCATGGTTTTGAGGGTCTTAGTTTTGAGCAATTATCTCGTGGTAAGACCCACTCCATGACCTTAGCTACGAAAAGCTCATCACATGGTTCGATTGGCCTCTCGCAATCGGTGCTTGAGGTTTTTGCCGTCGGCGCCCATCGTCTTGGTTTTGTAACTCTGCCTAAAAAAGCTCCTAAAAAGGCAAAGTTTTACCGCGAAACTCAAACAAAAGTGATCAAGGAGTTTGTTAAAAATCTTGGAACCGAGAATCTGCCAATTTCCATTCTAAGAAAGTTGCAATGGATCCCATTCATGCAACGCTTTATGCTTAGACAGGTGGCCAACGCCTTTGAGATTGATGGCTTGTTTAGAACCACATGCCAATTTTCAGCTCTAAATGCCAACCAAGAAAAAGCTGAAGCCTTGCTCGATTGTCGTCTGCTTCACACTGCCGACCAAGAGGGAGCGGTTAAAAACTTCTTTGTAGAGCTTAAGAAATTCATCGGCAACGAAGATCTAGTCATTGAACCCATTGTGGCTTGGAACGTTAGTAACTCTCCACTAGATAATCCTGAGTATAAAACACTCGTTTCGAGCCTCAAACGACTCGACCCTAAGGCCCTAGTGACGCCCTATCTTTTTCCGGCCGGAACTGACAATAAGTTCTTTCGCGACCCAGTGACGGCTGGTAAGCCTCATATTCATCCGGTGCCAAGTTACGGTTTTCTACCAGTGTTTTTGGATGCTGAGCTCGTCGCAACAATGCATGGGAGCAATGAGAGATTCCCTTTGGCCGAAGTTACACCAGGGCTATTTCGCTACTCTCAAGTACTTCGCGACCTAGTAGCGAATGATTAATTCGCCTTCAAGCTCGCTAGGGTTAATTCTTTTTAATTCTTGATTAATTTTAAGCCCACCATCAACGGCGCCTTTTTTGAGGCGCTGCATGTACTCACTGTTAGGCTTCACACTCCACTCGAAGTCAGGCTCAGCCTGAATACCTACGCCGACCTTACTGTACCAATCAATGCCTTTGTAGCTATCAATTTGCTGATTGCGATCAAGACTTGGCTTGGCCGGTGCCAATTGATTAAGACTAATCGGAGGTCCATAAACCTCTTGAGCAAGAGCTAAAAGTGGAAAAATAATGAGCAAAGCTTTATACATGCCGACAGACTAAAGTTCATAAGAAAGCTTGTCGAGGGGTAAAAGCTTTGAGATTCTTGACCTATAGAATCAATCTCAAAGGAATCGCCATGTTGCGAGTTTTATCGATCGTTTTATTGGCGCTGACTTCTCTTAGTCTTGATGCTGCCTGTATTTCAAAAAGAGATACGCTACAAAAACTTAGAAAAGAAAAAAATCAACTCGTTGAAAAAAATGAAGCTTTAACAATCCTGCTTTCAGGTAACTGGAACAAAGATGACGCTAGCACATTATTTCAGACAACTCTTGGTGCGAAAGATGAACAAAAGTTACGCTCAGATGAATTAAGTAAAGTACTTTTCATATCGCCATACAGGGCCGCCAATCACTCGGAACTTTATGAATGTTTAGATAAGTACTCAATGACTTCACTGGCTGAAGAACTATCTAGCCTCAGTTATGACGTCGATAAAAAAAGATATTATTTTTTAACACTGCCTGAAACTGTCCAAAGCATTTTACTGAATTCCAAGAAACCAGTAGGGCCTACTTACGAAGACATTCAAGTTCTTCAAAATCGAATTTTTGAAGTGATGCAAACAAAGCCGGTTTTAGCCGAGCAAGAAGTACAACTTCTTAGAGATATTATATTGCGAATCCAAAGCAACCTTGTCGCTAGCTCCACCATTAAGGAACTCAGTGGCGACTTAAAGGAAAAATATCCGAGCCAGTATGCATTTATTCGGGCCAACCAACTTTGGCGTAAACTTGTAGACGATACATTTCTCACATTACGTGCACCAGCAATTAATTTTCCTGAAGAACATGAGTCGCCTGAACGCGAGGAAGAACTAAAGAAACAAGCAGAGCTTTGGTTGCAAAAGGGGATTGAGAGACATTATTTAATTCTTGTTAAAGCAGGTCGCCTTCGTTCGGAACTGGCAGCCAAAATTGGTAAAAAACAATGGGACCTTTCCGATTGGGACGATATTAAAAGAGAAGTAAAGATAGTCCCTTACCGCTTTACAGGAATTTTTTACTCTAAAATTGTCGATACGAAACAAAAGCTACGAATGGGGTTATCAGGTATTGGACCTCTCGTACGCGATCTGTTTATGCTATTTCTCTTAATTCTTATTCCGTTTGCTCTACGAAGAGGCTTTGAGAAAATTACTGCTTGGTTAGATGGTTTTAGAACCTCAATTTTACATAGTCGTACATCACAGCCTTTGTGGAAAGGCACGGCCATCTGGATTCAAAGACTCAGACCATTTTTGCCCTGGATTTTCTGGTACACGGCGCTTGCGCTTGGCGAAGACATTCTAGATGGAACAGTTATCGCAGAACTGGGCTTACTATTCCCGTACTTCAAATACTTTGTGATCTACAGAATATTTAGAAGGGTAGTCATGCTTTTTCTCACCAACCTTTCTGGCCATGGAGGAAAGTCCCTTTCGCGCGAAATAAAACTTAAGGCAACAGCAACGGCTAAAGCCATTGGTCTATTTGCTTTCATCTCCTTTATTATTCTTCACGCTGTTGAATCCATCGTCAGCAGAGGACTTGTTTACGAAATTCTCGTAACACTCATCAAATTCTCTTCATTAGTTCTTGGTTGGAAATGGGCAACTGCATGGTGCACGGAAACAGCTGCGGCCTTTAGAGGTAATCTTAGCGGCAAGTTTCTAACTGTATTTGATAAAGTCGATCAAAAGCTTCCAAACTTTCTTAAGTCGATCCCTTGGCTCATAGCCGCACTTGTGACTGAGACACTTGGGTTTATCAAAGACCTTGGTTCAGACTTTGATCTCTCCAAAAGACTGTCGGCCCAAGTATTTAAGCGCCAACTGGAAAGTGTTGAAGAGTTTGCTGAAGGGGATGGAACTGACGGACGACTACCAAAAGAGTATGTCGATCTTTTTCCAAAAGGCGTACCTGAAGATACTTCTATACTGATAGAACCAGTCGGAGGGATTCTTCAAAAAATAGACACCGAAATAGGTGAGTGGAAAAGTGGAAAAAGTGATGAACACTCGCTAGCGATCTATGGTGATAAGGGAAGTGGTAAATCCACTGCCTTGGCCCAAATTGCACTCAAGCATCAAGACATTACGGTCATTGCTGTCGATGTGCCATCTAAGCTTTTAAACAGAGAAGCTGTTCTTAAATTTTTTGGTAACCTTCTTCAGGCCGATCTATCAGAAGGTGGAAGGAGCCTGATTGAACTTGATCGCGAACTCAAACCGACACTCCTACTACTTGATGAAACACAAAACCTCTTTCTCTCACGTGTCGGTGGATTTGAAGGTTATAAAACGCTTCTTGAATTGATTGGGACAAGAACTGAAAATGTCTTTTGGGCAGCAAGCTTTAATCGTTATTCATGGGCATTTCTAAATGCTGTTTTTGGAAAGAACCAACACTTTAGAACAGTGCTAAGGGCTCAGTCTTGGAAAGATGCTGATATTCGCGAGCTCATTATGAGCAGACATCAACAAGGCGAGTATAAGCTGAGTTTTGACGCCATTTTGCAGGCGGTAGGCAGCGCTAAGGTCGAAGATGCGGCCGCAGCAATCGAATCCAAGTTCTTCAAGCTTCTTTGGGAACAATCTGGCGGCAATCCACGAGCGGCGCAAGAGCTGTGGCTAAGCTCACTTTCTAGAAAGCGAGGCAAGACTTTAAGAGTAGGACTGCCTGATGACCCAGAATTGGAAATACTATCTGATCTATCTGATGATGCACTTTTTGTTTATTCGGCCCTCATTAGACACGAAAATCTATCTACAAATGAATCTATCGACGTGACAGATCTTCCTGAGGGAACTGTTCGATATGCACTGAGACTGGGACTGGAGAATGAATTTCTAAGTCGCTCAAAAGATGGACGCTACCGCGTTATCGCTGATTCACAAAGAAAACTGATTACTCATCTAAGAAAAAGGAACTTCATTTATGGAGGCTAAAGATTTAAACCAAATTACAGCGTTCTTTGAGTTATTAAAGCCTGGCAAGATCGTTATTCTTGTCATCGGCTTGATCATCTTAGTGAAACTAGTAAAACTGCTGCAGGATTGGAGCGAAGAACTTGGATCTAAGTTTCCATCGAAACGCCTATTCATACTTCAAATTACAACAATCCTTAGCTTCTCGTTTTATATTTTTGGCGGTGTCGGACTCTTCATGTCAACGATTCAGCCTGGCAAAGAAATTATGGTCGCCGTTGGCGGTTCATTAGCGGTTGCCATTGGTTTTGCTCTTAAGGACGTTATCGGTTCTTTATTTGCTGGCATAATTTTGCTTTTCGATAGGCCTTTTCACGTAGGAGACCGCGTTCAATTTGCTGATGTATACGGCGAGATTAAAAGCATCGGTCTTCGTGCAGTCAGACTCAACACACTAGATGATAACCTAGTTACGATTCCAAACTCCAAATTTATTACCGATGTTGTCTCTTCAGGTAATGCCGGCGCGCTCGACATGATGGTGGTTGTGACATTTCATACCAGCATTGATGAAGACATTGAAAAAGTTAAGGCCCTCATCCACGAAGTCATGGTGACGAGCCGCTTTGTTTATCTTGAAAAGCCCGTCGCCATAGTTGTCGAAGAAGTGGAGTTTGCTCTCTCTCCTGCATTAAAGTTTCTGGTTAAGTCCTATGTCCTTGATGTGCGCTATGAAAAAGCTTTGCAGACAGATATCGTCACGAGAGTCAGTGAAGTGTTCAAGAAAGAGAATATACTTCGCCCTGGTCGAACGATTTCATGACCATCATCATTCTCTTTGCAGGAGCGAGCTTTTCATTTCTTGGTACATTAGTAGGTCTTGGGGGGGGAGTATTCATGGTCCCCCTGCTGGTTTTAGCTGCAGGATTTCCTTTACCCATGGCCGTTGGCTCTGTCGCCTTAGCCCTTTTTCCTTCGGCCCTTATTTCAACCATTAACAATGGTAGACTTAAAAAGATTGATTACAAAAGTGCAATAAAACTTGAGATACCAACCATCGTTGGTGCCTGGCTTGGCGCAACCTTAACCGCCATATTACCGGTCAGACCTCTCGAATTTATTTTTAGCGCATTCATCATGTTCATGGCCTGGCAGATGAGACATAAAAAAGAGACTGGTAAGTTCGTTGAGCGATTTAATAATTTACCAGGCACTTCATTTTTGGGAATGCTCTCTGGTGTTTTAGCGGGATTATTTGGCGTAGGCGGCGGAATTCTTAAAACTCCCATCTTACTTAAAGTTTTTAAACTGCCTGCTAAAAAGGCTGCCGCCACATCACTTGCCATGATCATGGTTACGGCACTCGTGTCTTCACTAAAGCACTGGCAACTCGGTCATATAGATGAGCGAGCAATACCAGTCGTTATAGGTTTTGCAAGCGGGTCGATTCTTGGTAATATTTTTGGCAAGAAGATTTCAGACAAGAATATTCAAACCACTCTTAGTATTGCTATGTTCTTGGCCGCTTTTGCCGTACTCATTCACGCTATTTATTTGTGAGGTTTTTTTGAAATATTTAATTCTACTTTTAACTTTATCCGCTTGTGCCAATGTGCCACAAATTGATAGAGGTCACCTCGCAAAAAGAATGATGAGTCTTGACCCAAGACCCCAAGAGAACTCTTTTAAAAATGAAATCAGAGCTTTTAGAGAGGGTGCTGTTGGCGGATCTTCATCAGTAGGAGGCGGTTGTGGCTGTAACTAAGTTTTCACTGTTTTATCTATCCGTTGCCATAGTTCTGATCATTTCACAGATTCAAGTCTCTCTAGCGGAGATGATGCCAAAGGGTAAAACTAAATTTAAATTCCTTTCAAATATCTATCATCAAAATGGAAATGATGGCACACAGGTGGCAGACAATAGCGGGCGCGAAGAAGCTAATGTTTTTGAACCAATGATCTTTATCGAAACACAAATTTCTGAACATACTGCCATCAATGCTGATTTCGTATTTGATGCCTGGAGTGCAGCCTCAGACACTAAGCTTGACGGCTTTACTGGAGCCAGCGGCAAAGGCATTGGTCCACAAACACGTATCAGTGGAAATTTTGGTTTGAGACAAGAGTATGGCTCAACTGAGTGGCATGCCAAGCTTGGCTTTTCCAGTGAATATGATTACCGCTCTTTTAACGGCTCAGTTGGTGCTAGCAAGGGCTTTGCTCAGGATAATTTTACACTTGGCTTGGATCTTCGATACTTTGCCGATGCGGTAAAATTATTTCAAGATATCACTCCCACAAATACAGCAACTATCTCTGATTATCTTCCTCGCCAGGTATTGGCGATTTCAATGCAAGCATCACAAATTTTGACGATAAAGGATATCGTTCAACTCTCCTTGGATTTTGTACGCGCAACTAACAATTTAGAATCAACAGCAAGTACTGTAGTGATTGGTGGAGTTAGGGAGGTGGAAAGTCTACCAGACTCCCGTGCACGCTACTCAAGTGGAATCAAGTGGGTTCATGGAGTAGGGGACAGCTCAGCTCTTCATCTCGCCTATCGCCACTACTTTGACCAATGGGGCCTAAGCGCCAATTCTATTTCATCCTCATACTTTATTTCACTTAGAGATGACTTAGACCTCCTTGAGTTTTCTGCAAGATATCACCAGCAGTCACAAGTGGATTATTTTGCAAAAAGCTTTGATGTCTCGCATTCCGGCTTTAAGACAAGTGATTCCGACTTAGAAGACTTTGATTCTTATGAACTAGGTACTGCGTACGCCTATACTTTAGGCGACCAACAAGTTCTCAATATAGATTTAGAAAATATTGTTTGGGATAATGGAGTTAATTATGCGATTCGTTCCAACGGCCTTCGCTACGCTTATTGGCAGTCTTCTATTGGTTTTGAGTTTTAGCGCACAAACAAGACAAATAGAGAACTTTTCCCTACCTGTCTTTGATTCAGAAGCTCGCTTCGAACTTAATAATGAACTTAAAAGTGGATTAGTTGTTCTCAATTTTTGGGCATCTTGGTGCACAGCTTGTATCAAGGAAATTCCAGAGCTCGAAGCTCTTAAGTCAAAATATTCCAAAAAGGCCAATTTTTTTGCCGTTAATGCAGGTGACAAAGCTTCCTATATAAAGCGTTTTACAAAAAAACATGGTTTCACCTATACCGTCTTACACGACAAGGATAAAAGTTTTTGCAAGAGTAACGAGATTTTAGAACTGCCTCGCACCATCGTGATCGACCAAGCGGGTAAGACTATCTACGACAGTAATGTTCCTCCTAAAAGTCTATGAGTACCTCTAATTTTGATAATCATTCTCTTGTAAGTGTTCAAGCCAAATATCCCGCAATGGGAGGGGAGTTTGTTTTTTTGGCTTATCCCCAGAAATTTTTATCTAGATCTGATGTCAGTGAACTTTTTGCTTTAGCAGCAAAGGAAATAAACAGAATTGAGCATAAACTGACCGATTTTAAGGATAGCGACTTCAACCGTATTAATGACCATGCAGGCATAAAGCCTCATGTGGTAGATGATGAAATCTTCGCTCTCTTGCAAACGGCACTTTCATTTTCAAAAGCAACTAATGGGCTATTTGATATCAGTTTTGCCTCTCTTGCTCATAGAACAAGAGGCAGAAAGAAACTTACATCGAAAGAATTTGAGTACTATAAATCTTTAATTAACTACAAGAACATCAAGTTAGATGAAGAACTGCGTTCAATCTCATTTGCACATAAAGATATGCGCATAGGTTTTGGTGGGATTGGAAAAGGTTATGCCGTCGACAGAGCATTTGAGTTTTTAAAAGATAATGGTCTTGTTAATTTTTCGGTAAACGGCTCAGGTGATATGCGTGTGCATAGTGCTCCTGACGCTCCAAGGCCTTGGCGACTAGGGATCAGAAATCCTTTCGCTAAAGATCCTTCAAAGGCCGCAGGCCTGATTCAATTATCAAATGGAGCACTGGTTACTTCAGGCAATTATGTAAGAGGTGATCATATTATTAATACGACCTCTGACAATCCCGGCCAACTTGCAAGCGTCACGCTCATAGATGAAAATGCACTTAGTGCCGATGTACTTGCAACTGCACTGATGAACTTAAGTTCAAATAAAGCAATGGATTTTTTAAATTCAAAAAACTTACTTGGTCTAGCAATCGACTCTAATGGAAAAACTCATCTCTCTTCAAAGGCTCTCTCTCATTTTGGTCTTTAATTATTTCCTGATCAAGAAGTCTCGAAGTGAAGTGATGTACTCGTTATAAGACTCGACTTGCGGAAGATGACCAATACCTTTTAAGCTAAACAGTGAGCAGTTCTTGATTTTCTTGCATGTTTGCTTGCCTAGTCTGTCATAACGTCCAAGGTTTTGCGCAACTTTACTAGGGACAAGGTTTCGTCCCAGCGCCGTGCGATCTCTTTCTCCAATAATAAGATGTGTCGGCATAGTCAGTAGCTCAAACTCATAAACCACGGGTTGAGTGAAAACCATTTCATAAGTAAGCGCCGCCACTTCAGCGGTAATATCTTTATCTGGTCCTTGCGCCCAGCCAATTAAATGAGCGGCCGTCTGCTCGTATTCATCGCTCCATTTTCCGTCATAATAGGCTTTCATTTGATACGCTACGATCGACTCACGGGTTTGTTTTTTCTCACCAGAAATTCTTTGATCAATAGGCGTGTAGGGGACGTATCTTTTCCAGTCCTCTAGTCCAATGGGGTTAACCAGTGCGAGGCGAGTGACTCTTTTAGGGAACATCAAAGCAAACCGCGTGGCCACCATGCCGCCCATTGAGTGACCAACCAGACTTACTTGCTCAATTTTAAGACTGTCCAAAAGGCGCCTAGTGTTGTCGGCCAGAGCGTGAAATGAATATTGATAGTCTGTCGGTTTATCAGATTTTCCAAAGCCTAATTGATCGGGAATGATTACACGAAAGCCAATTTTCGAAAGATCGGCCGCGCTCTTGCCCCAATAAGCGCCATTAAAGTTCTTTCCGTGCATTAAGACGACTGTTCCTCTTGATGGCCCTACAGAAGGAATATCCATATAGGCCATTGAATAATCCGTAAGTGTGAATGTTCGAACTTCATAAGGATAATCAAACCCATCAAGATCTTTATTAAATTGTGGTTTTAGAGTTGATGTCGTTGTGCTCGCACACGAAGCCAATAAAACGAGAAGAAACAAAATACGCATAAAGATCCTTTGAATTATTCAAAAAAACTCTAACGTATCTGGGCTAGGTGACCAAGTCAGTTTAAGGTCAATTCTCACAAGATTTTGAGTGACCTTGCTTAACTTTTTGGAAGCGGATATAGGCAGGATTGTCTTCGAAATAAGTTGGATCAACATCACCAAAATCAATTCCAAAAATTTTTGTTGTCGCACGATTTAAATCCGCCGGCTCGAACGCAAAACCTTTCTTTTTTAGCTGCAGCAACCAGTTATACGCATAGCAATCTGCCTGCAACTCTTGCTCTAGCTGATAGTCCTCATTAAAGCCAGAAAGGCGCTCTGAATAGGGGATATCGCTATGCCAGTCTAATAGAGCCGCAATAGCGCCACCAACGATCATGCCTGACCTGGAAAAAATATGATACTTTTCCCGGTGGGCCATTTCATGAGCAATCACGGCAAGCAGTTCGTTATCGTCTAGAATATCAAGCATCTTCTGGCTAACCAGTGTCAACGTCCCTAATGAGAAAGCATTGGCCTCATCTGTATCGATAATCTTTACTTGATAAAAACGTCTAAATCCAAAATCAACATTCCTTTTAATAAATTCAATTTTTGAGCGAACGCGATCAGAACCAGACTGCGCGAATCCAGTTGAAATTGAAGTGAGTGATAAAAGAATGACTAAAAAAAGTTTCATTTCAAGCATCATGCCTGAGATCAAAAATGAAGGGTGAAAAAAGGGGGAAGTGTGAAAAAAAGGGATAAAATATAAAACTCTATATCTTACCCCACATAAATACCCTTATAGGGGGTAGGCTCAGGGGAGGGTTTTTAAGCCCATCTGAGCCCGATTTGGCCTTAGTACCAGAACTGACAACGCATATTGCGTGAGCTGGCATCGCGACTTCTAAGTTCTCCGCGATATGAACGACCCCATTGTGGCTTTAGATCTGGCCAAGTATCTAGGATGAATTCTGTTCCGAATGAACCGTAATATCTGTACTCGTATTGACCAAAAGTTCCGCGCAGATTTAGAAAAGTTCTCTCAACAAGTGAACGATTCTGATAGATCTCAGCTGAAGCAGTTCTTAGTCCACGATTAAAGCCAAAGTCTAGATTCACTTCAACTTGATCAGAGAATGATTCACAACGTAGCTCACGCAGTGCCTGAGCTTGTACTAGGCCAGAAATGGCGAATAATGCGATAAAAATAGCTGTTTTCATTGAAAACTCCCTCTCGAAATTACGTTATATTCATAGGTTATAAGCAAACAGCATTCATTGACAACTAGAATTGAGCGTAAGATTTACAAGGTTAGCTGACGCCTACGACTCAGCGTGTTATTCTGCCGCCACTTTGGAGGATTTGAATGAAAAAGCTGATGTTTGGCCTTGTTCTAGCGATTTTGGCCTTATTTAATTTTGCCCAGGCAAAGATGATAGAAAAGCCCGAGTTAAACTTTTCAATCAACTATAATGACCTAGCAAAAGGGGAGATCCACTACTCTTTCTCCCTAATGAATGCCAGTGATCTTCCACTCGAAATCGCTAACCTAGACACAGTTGGAATCACGCAAATTGGTGGCTCTAAGATTCTCTATAATAAAGTCGCTTACATTATTAAGAAGCCTGTTCAATTTTTTAATTATCAGCAGATCACTAATTTAAATGAAATCAAACGCCTCATGCCACATGCAAAAGTCAGCAAAATTTCTGAGCGTTCTTTCAAAGTAAGCACCAAGGGTCTGTTTGGATTTAGCTATATTATGGATATGGAATACGACTCAGAAATCGTATCAACAGCTAATGATGCTGCCGTTATTGAAGCGATTGATCGCGCTCGCCGCCTTGATGGAACTTTAGGCCAAGCTGACTCAACAATTTATCGCCATATTCACGATTTTTCAAAATACAGCAATGCCGGCATTAGTCTGACAAGACATTACGACTTAAACGGCGAAGCCACTTTAGTTGTTACGACTAATATCAGCTCAGTTAAGGCCATGTTCGCTATTGAAAGCATCATCAAGCCATCATTCACAAAAGAAACTGAAACGATGGTTGATTTAACTCGTAAATAGTCGAAATCCCTTAGAAACACACAAACAATAAAACTCAAGTAAATCAGCATATTGTCCGACAAGTACAGTATGCTAACGTTCTCATTCATCATTGCAATGACAGTCGCGACAGGTTTTATATGTACCCTGATTGAAACGACTATTATTAATATCTCTCCAACATTTCTTAGGCACTTAAAAGAAGATAATCCCGAGTTGGCAAAACAGCTCAAGCAACTCAATGATGACTTTGAAATTAATCAATCTGCGCTTGCAGGTGTCTCTACCCTCTTAATCGTTTTTGGTGCTGCACTTATTGGTTTGCACGTTACAGATGCTTACGGCAGCACTGCCGTTCCCATGGCAGCTTTTTGTTCCGCTATAGGCATGGTTGCTCTAACTCAAGTGCTACCGCGCGCGATTGCTAATCACTATTGGCAAAAGCTTGGACCTTTTTCTGTGGCTGTTCTTCCAACATTCAAACTTTTTGCTGCGCCTTTTACGTTGATGACAGGACTAGTACAAAAGCTAGGACTGGGTAAGGTTCAAGAACCTGTGATTCGTTCGGAAATTGAAACAATTACGGAACAAGGCTTTAAAGACGGCGCAATTGAAGCGGGTGAGTATCAACTGCTTAATAATGTTCTGCAATTTAAACAGTGGCGCTTAGTTGATATTATGATTCATCGTGGTGACTTGGTTGCTCTGGACCCAGATGACACTATCGAATCAGCTCACCAGCTGATTGCTGAATGTAAAAATAATAAATTTCCACTTTTTGGAAGAATTCATAACGAAACTGTTGGTTATGTGAATAGAGCTGACTTGGCCGAGGCCATGCTTAATGGCAATGGTTCAAAGCCGGTGCGAACACTCGCCCGCTCAATTTTAACAGTGCCGCATAATATGCGCGCCAGAAAGCTTCTTTCTAAGTTTAGAAAACGCGAATGTGAGATCGCCCTTATCGTTGATGAATATGGTGAAGTTATCGGTATGGTCGCTCAAGAAGATATGCTCGAAACATTATTTGATAAAAACGAAGTCGAAAGGAGTGCTGCATGAAAACTATGACAAGTCTTATTCTGATCTCAATGATTGCCCTTTTTCAGTCTTGCTCCACACCAGCTAGATCAGTAGCCCAGGAAAAAAAGAAGAATAACCTAGAAGAAAAGAAGCATCACTACCCCACTATGAGGCATATTGACCGCCACTGATCCTCTGCCTTAAATCATAGGCATGAACAACTGACTAAGGGCCTATTATTAGGCTCTTTTTTAGCATTATGGCATAATAAGATTATGAAATTAGGTATCGCCCTTTCACTATTATCCAGCTTCGTTTGCTTGAGCGCTTTTGCTCAAGGGGCACAGCCTGGCACGGCTGGCGTGATCAATCAGCAACCCAACGATGCCCTTCAAGCGGTAGTCAATGAAATGCCCAAAGTTCAAGAGGCGCTTAAAAAGTGTTACGATGACCCAAACACCACAAATATTTCCTCATGTCTTTGGAGTAACCTTGATGACGGCACAAAGAATGAAGTTAAAGAAAAAATAAGACTAGCACAAGAAGCTGAACAGGCAGCGCAGCCTGACTCGCAAAACTCGGTTAACCTTAGATCAACTGTATCTGGCGCAAGAATTGGGACAGTTGCAGAAGAGGCTAAAGATGATCCCGAAACAAAAGCACTTAAAAAGCTTGGTGACTTCTATGGCAAACGCCTAGACGAAGCTTTCAAATCGAGTGATGGAAAAATTTCAATTACAGACCAGCAAGTATTTTATGAATTAGCCAAAACCCAGCTTGGTAAAAACGTTATTTCTGCTTGGAGCTCTGTATGCATCGATGCAGGTTGGACTGACACGGGAAAGCTTGTCATTTTAAAGCCGGGCTCTTCTAACTATCAAACGCTCAGACAAAAAAATATTGATTCTTTGCAAAGTACTCAGTCCGTAGGAGATTCAAGCGCTGGCAAGATACTCTCAAGTCAGTTTTTTAAATGTGCCGCTCACCTACCGATGCTATGTCGTCTGGCCAAAGGAAAACCAAAGGCCGGCGGTGGTAGTAGTGAAAACGGTGGAGCTTCTACTTTAGAAGTGGATGCACAAGATTCTAATAAAGAGATTGACTACAGTAGCTATACCGTACCTAAGGATAAAGATATTCAATCAATGAATCAACGGGGAGTTGCTTTTAAAACAGCTGATGATGATGATGTCGTAGATACGATTAAAAGTTCAAGTCAACAGCGCGCCTGCGAAACTGTCGCCTATGTAGATGGACTTAGACGTCAGTTGGCCGCCACTGAAAAGCTCAGTACCATTATGCAAGAGGATGATGTTATTAAGGGAAGACAAGAAGCGATCGCTCAAGTTGAAGAAAAGCAAGTCGGGGAAGTGGACATTGATAGACTAACAACAATCACCTCAGGAGACGTGTCAGCTGAAGATAGCTATTACGGGGCAATATCTGAAAATTCTCAACTTATTGAAGCCTGTAAGCAAAATCCAAGCGACGGTCAATGTATCAATTTAATTGCCAACACTGAAGAAGAGAAGAAAAGAACCAGAGCTTCAGGTGTTGCCTTTATGCTCGAG
>PBCC01000022.1 GCA_002716825.1 Halobacteriovorax sp.
TGGACGCGTTGGACGGTCTACATCTGGACGTGTTGGACGCGTTGGACGAGTCGGCTCAACTGGACGAGTTGGACGTGTCGGGCGATCAACGTTTGGACGAGTTGGGCGCGTTGGGCGATCAACATCTGGTCTAGTTGGACGGGTTGGACGGTCAGCAGTTGGACGCGTCGGACGGGTTGGACGATTGTCACAGTTTCCGCGAGGACAGCGTTGAGCGTTTGCACTCTCGATTCCGCCGGCCAGGAAGGCGACAATTAACATTGTGGCCGCAATAATTATCTTCATGGTCTCTCCAAACATAAAAGCAATTAATAAGTGAAAGCTAATACTTAATTGCTATCATTACGCTTAAAAGAGATTCAAAAGAAAATTGGTTGATTATTAAATAAATGGCTTTCTTACATCAAAAATGATGCATCCAAACCTAATAAAACAGTGGGTTATAAAAACTAGCTTACAGCATTATTTTGACGCCGAGGCGCATTTTGGCACCAAGAGAGACTAAAAAACGTAACCAAAAGAGATATAAACTGAATCATTAGCACGGTAGCTCGACCAAAAAGACTCAGCTTTTGGAGCGACTAAAGCTTCAACTCCAACGGCTCCAAGCGTATTTTTACTGAAGCGATAAGCTAGGTCTGTGCGAAGAATAATATCGGCACGGCCAAGGTCATGCTTAAGATCAATCAGCCAGGTTAATTTTTCGCTAGGTCTAGCCTCGAGCCAAAGACCGACAGCATTTTCAAACCTAGCGGTATCAGAATAAAAGTCATCGCCAGAACTAGCTTCAGTTAATAGGCCAAAGTAGTTGAGTCCAAGATCAAAATAAGTATTTGAATGATTGAGCGCCAAGGTAAAGTGACTCTCTCTTTTATAGTTAGGATTAATAGTAAAGAACTCTGAGTTGAATTCTCTATTTTGTTCTTTCATTTTAATTGGGTCTAGCACAGCAAAGTCTTTACCGAGTTTAGCATTGGGATCAATCACTTCAAAGTTAGCTAACACTTTTGTTGTACCAGGTGTTCCAAGATCAATCCCCTGCTCATATCCGATCCCAAGCACAGCGTGATGATTGACCACTGGATTAGCGTTAACGATGACTTGTTTTTGATCTAGATCGTAGTAGGCTTCGGCATTAATTCGTAGAGAATTTTCGGGTTTATAAAGAATATAAGTATTGAGTTTGCCGGCGGTTAGTTTCTCGCCCCAACTCCATGAGAGATTGGCCCCAAGGGTTTTATTTAAAACAACATCAGAAGCGGCTGGCTCGTTGAGATTATAGAAAATCGGAACACGTTTATCATTAATTGTCGTTGAGGTTGGCGGACGTCTAACCCATTCACTTTTACTAACGACTGCACCATTTTCAACTTTAAGCCCTGGATTGAGCTGAGGCACGTAGAAATAGGACAAAAGAAAGTTAAACTCTAAGTCCCCCATACTTCTATCGTAGTGAAGACCAATCAAGCCTTCGCGCTTTTCATCTAAAAGAGTAAATGAACGTCTTGAGTTGAGGTGATTTAGTCCCCAGTAGACTTCATTCGAATTCCAATCGACAATTTTTCTGCCTACGCTAAAGGAGTTCGTCCCATCGCTTGATTCAAGGTAGGCTTCGCTGAGTGAGTAATTGATTTCTTGATCGTCTATATAGAGTCTAAAACTGCCATCAAATTTAGCGTCTGTATTATCTATAAGGAGAAACTCACCCTCACTTAAGACATCTAGCGTGAGGCGGTCTTCCGAGCGTGTCGTCACGCCTGGGTCATTGAGGCGCTGAAACTTTTCCACCATAAGCTCAACCTGAGCACTCAGTGCGCCTGACATGGTGATGAGAAATAGAAAGCTCAGAATTTTCATAAACCTTATTAAAACGGCCAATCGTGGCCATTGCGAGACATTTTAACGCAGTGTGTAAAAATGACGGACTCACTCATACTTGGCCTGAACCTTGCTTTAAGAGCAGTACAGTTTAATAAGGGATGTAATGCGATTTCATAAACTTAGAAATCTATTGTCTAAATTTCTGCCGATTATCGGCTGCTTAGGACTTTTATCCTGTGGCTTCGTGAATGATAAACCTGTCGAAAATACTGACAGTTATCAAAACAGTGAACTATCTGGTGGTTGTGTTATCGACCCGGATTCTTATGCCTTAATTTTTGAATCTGATATTCATAAGCAGATCGAATGTCTTGAATATAATTTCGAACAATTTAGTAGATACGTTAAACGCGCCGATGCTGATGCTATCAGTAAAAAAGAGCTCAGCGTCTTTATCGAAGATTTTTTTCCAGATAACTCTCATAAAATCATGGATGGATTATCGCTTTTGTTTAAAGTGAACTTTATCTTTATTGATGACTCACAAGACAAGATTTCGACTGAAGGGATGAAGCGGCTATTTAAGCTACTTGCAAGTGCCAATATCAATGCTGCGCAAATCAATCAATCATTCAAGCGTTATCATAACGGCGAAATCTCGCTTGAAGCATTAAGATCAGACTTTATTTCAGGTTTAACTAACCTTGCTAGCTATGCTCTGCAAGTCATCCCTGAAAGCAAATCCAGTCAAATAAACTTATCTGAAACATTGAGAGAACTATCAAGCAAATTTGATAAGATGGATTTATCGCATGAGCATATTCAGCTCATAGAAGTTTTAAAGAGTTTAATCTTTGGCAAAGATCGCAGCATCTTAAGCTGTGATGAAATTAAGCAATTACTCTCCCGCATGGAAGATATATCGGCCCTGGCCTTCGATGTTCTTTATTATAAAGACTACAATCTAGATACTCAGCAAAAGCGCGCTAGCTTTATTTTAGAGCGACTAGATCTCGTATTTAAGCAGATCGGCAGTGAAAAAGTTAACTACGAAGATATTGTATTTCTATCACGTTATATCGGCGGACAAGGAAAAGAAAATTTAGTTTACGAGACTGCACTATCTGCCAAGAGACATTTACTCACAGCGAAGTCCATAGACGGAGCTCTATCGTATAAAGACCTCAAGCTTTTAAAGCTCTATACCAAGGTTTATCTAGAATCTTTTTTAACATGGTCAAAAGTTGATCAAGGTCTGGCCTCTTCAGTTCCAGTGGCGCGAGAATTCTTTGAAACGGAGTTGTCCAGCTGGGCGGCAAAACTCAATACAATGATCGACCCTAGCCAATTGCCAGAAGAGATTGGACTCGATCGTTTCTTAAGCGAACTCTCCGAAAGCTGGTCGCTTGATAAGAAAGACATGCAACTCGCTAAAAGTATTATGCTTCTCAAGCCCCAAATGGTCGGCGGCAAAGCGGCTACACTAAGCCCGCTTGAAGTCGATAGAATTTTGCCAAAACTTAAAGATATGGCCCTAAGTGCTTTTGACGTGAAGCTCTTTGCTAAGGAAGAGCATTCTGCAAGACAGTGGTATGAGTTCTCACTCAATACTCTCAATAAGATTCAAGCTGTCCTTCACCACGGTGACGATTTTGAGATCGCTTTTTTGACTAAAAATCTATCTAGCTTAAAAGTTTTTGTTAAAGAAGATAATATGAGTTTCTTTGAAGGCGTCATTGCCGGTTTTCCAACAATTAAGGCGAAAATTTTTGGAGGCCATCAAGAAGTTGTTCTTTATAAAGAGTTTAGGGCCATATTTAGTGAGATAAAGACACTGATTGAAACTTTATATCTCAGTGAAAACACGATGGACCTCTACCCCAACGAATTCAACTCAAAGAAGCTCGTTAAGTCACTAGCTTACCGCCATCACGAAAGTTATAAGAACTTTTCAAAAACAAGAATTTTCAATTTTAAAAATGATTTCAAGCATGTTTTTTCAAAATATCACTATTTCTTAGATGAAAATAATCTCCAATATTATCAAACCGACATTATTCGCACGAGGCGAGGTTTTAACTTAAACTTAATTTTCAAGCATATCACCGGACTTCTGTTTAAGGCCTATGGCCACCAAGAAGACGGTCAGTACATGCTTAATATTGAAGAGATCGATACGATGATGAAGCAGTTTAAGCCACTGCTAGAACCAATGGGACTTTGGACCAAGAAAATTGAAACGTTCGCTCGCAACATGCTTTTACTTTCTGATCTTTTCCAAAGTAGATCCAATGGCAACGGCTCAATTGATATTGATGAGGCCGTGGAATACCTTTCCATGGTTATCGTTTCCGTAGAAATTCAATCGCAGCTCATGCTTGCCTACGAAGGTATCTGTGAAAATAGAGGGACTGATAAGGACCCTTCTTTTGCCACTGATTGTTATCGACCGGCGTTCTTTAAATTGCTTATGAATGAACTAAAGCTCGGTCGCTATATGCCTAAGCTCAATCAGTATTTAAATAAGGCTGAACCTACTGAGGTCGCCCAATTTATAAGAGCAGTTGAAGGTTTTGCGCGCGACATTGATGATGAAAGTATCCCCATGGCAAAACGTGATTTAGTTTTATTAGTTGGCGCGCTTCTTAATATCGAATCGACTTTTGTACGTTTTGATCAAGTTGATGAAGACAATAAACTCGATCCAAGGGAGCTTGATGCAGCATTCTATGTGTATAGGAAAGGTATTGTTACCGTTGCTGAACTTTCAGAAGATCAGGAGCGCTATAGCAAGTCTATTTTCTTATATATGATCGACAAGATGCAGATGCCTTCCCCCTCCTCCCTATTCATCTTCCACAACAATCCTTACCGTGGTAATATTGAGGCTAAGCGTATCAATATTGGAACGCTCCTCTATTATCTTGTTCAAGAATAAGGATTATTAAAGTGTCAGAATCAACCGTTATCATCAGCCAATCTGTAGCAGTTTTGGTCGATGGAAATAATATGGAAAGAAGTATCGAAGATGTAACCAAGAAGAAAGGTTATATGATTAATTACGATACTCTTATTCCTAAACTGCTTAAAACGAGAGGACTTAATCGCCTCATTTACTTTCGTGAAGGTAAACAGATTTCACAAAAACTAGCTGAAAGGCTTCACGACCAATTTCACGGCTCAGTTCGCCCATGCCACAAGAGCGCAGACATTCCTCTGTCAATTAAGGCTACTCAACTATCAAGCAAAGTTGACGCTATTATCATCATGTCGGGCGATAGCGATTATGTTGAGCTTGTCAGACACCTTAAGAGTGAAGGTGTGAGAGTTGAGATTGCCGCCATTGAGCAAACGACTTCACGTCTACTCATCGACGAAGCCGACCACTTTTTTGCCATTACAGATGATGATTGGTTTACACTTGGTTCAAGTGCGCCGTCTAATAAGAGTAACTCAAAGAAAACAACTAAGAAAAAGACTACTTAATACTCTTGATAAATTCATCCGGTACCTTCTTTGTACAGTAAAGGTATCGGTGATTTCCATCCGGCGTTTCATTAAACCTTGTGTAGTGAATTGCTTTCTTCAATTCAGGATCTTTCGCCAAAATATAATCAATTTCGTCTACATCTAAGAAAAGATAATACTTTTTTCGAAGCATTAACATTCGCACCATATTCTCAGTTGAAACTGTGACAAGATGTGTTTGAACTTTATATTTTTTTTCTAATTCGTCGAGCTCTTTGCCATAAGAAAAGCCGTCTTTCTTTAAAAATTTCAAGTCCGTGCGAAAGAAAAAGTCTTTAACCGATTGATCGTTTTTAAAAGGAATGTCTTTATGAGTAACAATGACGAGGGGTTTATCTTTAAGCAGTGAAATTGAAAATTTACCTGTTTTTTCCCTTGCATCATTTTTAAACCAGCCCAAGCCACAAATAGGCTCTTGATTAGCTTCGATCCTTAGGAACTGTCTTTTTGGCGGAATGACCTTATATTTAACTTTGTACTTAGTAGAACTCAACTTCGCATTAAGCAGGTCCACCATCTTGCCTCTTGGTTTGCCGTCAATATCGGTAAAATAAAGAGGAGGACGCTCATAATACATAACAGTCATTGCCTCATCTTTAGCAGAAGCATTGAAGGTAAGTAAAAGTAGAGTGAGGGCCAAGAGATTCAAAACAAATAATCTCTTGCTAAAAAATAAGCTGATAAGACAAGCGAGTGCTTAACTTCGCCACCACTAACCAAGCTCGGTAATTGTTTTTTATCAATAAGTTCCACTTCTAATTCTTCAAGCGGGTCGAGGCTTGGCTCGCAGACTTTGTGACATTGCTTAGCTAGGTAAACGTGACAATGATTACTTTGAAAAGCTGGATTTGGATCTACAACTCCAAGCTTTAGCCAGTCACTAGACTCATAGCCAGTCTCTTCCTTGAGTTCGCGCTTGGCCGCGACTAAGGGTTCTTCTCCAGGGTCTATCGCCCCTCCTGGAATCTCCAATGTGACTTCATCAACACCTTGTCGGTATTGGCGAACGTGCAGGACTTGATGATCAGGAGTAATGGCTACGATATTCACCCAACCTAAGAAGTCTAGAACATCAAAGTCACCACTCATATCCTGGGTAGTTGAAGCCCTTTGCACTGAGCGATATCTAAAAATTTTTCCGCGAGAGACAATTTCATCTTTTAGAGTTCGCCATTTGCGAATCATTAAAAGTCTACCTTAATAAAGCCAAGTTCCTTGTCGTCAACTTCAGATAATTCGCGGTTAAACTGATCTCTCACTTCAACAATCTTCATATAATTGTCTTGACCGACAAGCTTTAAGAGCGCTTCATCGTACTTTTCTCTAACCTTGGCGGCGAATAATTGTTCTTCCTCTGATGGTTTATAAGTATAGCTTTCGCCGTACTTTTCAATCATCTCTTCATGGAAATCTTCAAATGCATCGAGTTTGTCTTGCTCATAGCCATCACGCATTTTCCAATACTCTTGAAGAACTTTCGCCTCAAGTCCAAGTTCACGCACAAAAAGCTGATTCATACGATCAGACCAATCTTTTTCAACTTTTTCAAAGTACGCTTCAAGTTTAATCATTTGATCTTCTGATAAAACCATTCCCTCTTCTTCAGCAGTCACTGGCTCAATCACAGGAGCTGACTCGGTTGCTTGAGGAGCAACTTTATCAAGTGCTTGTTGAGCCTGCTCTAAGGCTTGGCTTGCTTCTTTTTTCATCTCTTGGTCGGGAAACGGTCTTGGCTTAATTTCGCCATTTTCATTTCTTTTGATGAACAGACCAATAACCACAATTAAAGTTAATGCCGTTGTGGCGATTGCGAACTTTTTCATTGATGCTCCGGTAGGAAATTCTCGAAAATGACGTTATCACAAAGCCCTTTAACTGACTTGTATTCTTTCTTGTTGCGAATAGTCCAGCCAATGACTGGAGTTCCAAAGGCCCTAGCCCATGGGAGGACCTTCTTGGTTCGAACTAATTCGGCCGCTTCAAAGGCGATGAATTGGGGTCTAACCAATGGTAAAAGGGCCAAAGACTTAACACTTACGCGCTGCCAAGCAGGAATTTCAGCCTCATTCATAGATCCTGCCAGCATGCCCTTGGCCACATGAGGAAAATGACGCTCGATATAATAGAGGGCGCCATGATGAAAAGATTGAATGGCCCACTCTCCCCCAGTTGCTTCAACATAACGATCCATCTGGGCCACGAGCGCTTTTTCAAACGCTCCATCGCTTTTAATTTGCTTGGTCTCAATTAATAGTGGAACTCGCCCAGCGACAAGCTCTAGTACCTGCTCGAGACTCGGTATCAAATGGTCAGACTCATAAAGTCGAACTTTTAAAAGGTCGTTTAAATTCAACTCTTGAACGGTTCGTGGATCTTGGGCAAGCCTTAAAAGGTCGACATCGTGAAAGACGATAATTTCTCCACTTTTTTCGTGATAGTGACAATCGAGTTCAATGGGAAAGCCAGCTTTGCAGGCAGCATCAAACGCCGCCAATGAATTCTCAGGGATTTCGATACCTTTATGTAGTCCACGGTGGGCAATAGGCTTGGCCAAAAACCACGGTTTTAGATCACTCACTCTTTTATCCTATCTGTTGATTCAAAAATTTTATCGGCCGAGCTTGGAACAAATCCAGTGTAGAGTTTGCCGTCTCTTTTAAAGCGCTGAGCGAATTCATAATAACATGAGGGAACTTCTTTCTTCCCTTCCATAAACTGAACAGGAAATAGGTCCGCCATAGTTGAAGATTGAACGAGACCTTGCGAGGCATGGCCTTTGATCTCCCCTCCACTTAAATTCAAAGCAAGATTATTCTCTTTAAGTAGTTCGTTTACTTTTTCAATCGAGTTGATTGTCTTCAATTGATTGACACTTACCGTGAAGTGATTGGTGCGAAAGCCCCAAGCATAAAGCCAAGCCGCATACTCACTTTCTTTAGCCAGTTTTTGGTAGATTGAAAATGATGGCTGCCAATAGATTCGTTTGTGAAAGAGTTCAGAGATGGTCGCACCTTCACAAGCGGCAATCATATCTTCAATGGTTTCTTGTAAAAAAGGTGAAAAATGATCGTCCTCATAGAGGAACTCTGAAATAAATACGAGAGGCTGATTTTTCGCTTCAAGATGAATCGCTTTGAGCCTTTTCTCCTCAAAAACGTATTCGCCACAAGCCCTATAACCAAACTCTTTGAAGAAATCTTCAAAGGCATCTAATCCAATTCCAGGGTGAGCAATCGTTCGTAGAGCGATATGATCATTAGCGATCGTTTCGCCTAGTCCACTCAAAAGGGAGTGAACTTTCTTTGCCAAGGGAGTCACGCGGCAATACTCACTCCATTCACTATCTAAGAATTTTTCGATACTCAACGCAGTCTCCGCGCCGAAATGAACTTTGGAATTTCACGGCCAAAGAGTCCGTCAGCTAGAACCTTTCCGCTATGGAAGGCCAAACCTAATCCATGGGCGGTGAAGCCACCGACAAAGAATAATTGATCATCAGTTGGAAGCGCTCCAACCATCGGCTGTCCATCGACAGAAAATCCCATAATCCCACTCCAACGATGAGTGATCTTGGCTTTTCTTACGGCCGGTATATGTTTGTGTAAAAACTCTTCTAAGGCATTTCGAATGAGGTCACTGGCCTCGTCGGAATAACCTTTTTCCACATCTTTTTGTAATTGGCGAAAACCACCAATCACCATTTCACCAGTAGGAAGTTGTCTAAAATAATCTAAGACGAAATTAGCATAACAGGGTCCTTCCATAAACCTTGGCACCGCTTCAGTGGCGAGAATTTGACCTCTGGTTGGAAAAATTTTGTCGTCAAAGAATTTATTAAGCAGAGGACTGTAACCATTGGTGGCATACACGACCAAGGAGCAGTCGATACTTCCTTTATTTGTTCGAACTCTTTTACCATCGCCACTTTTTTCAATAGCGTGAACTTCATGGTGCTCGCACACTGTAATATTCGATCCGAGTTTGGCGCGAATTGCCTCTAATAGTTTTATCGGATGAACTGAGCCGTCTTCCACATACTTAATACCGCCAACGAAGCCCTCAGCCCCTAAGCGCGACTTGATTTCACTTTCAGCGATGGTTTCAACTGAAATACTCATGGTCTTCATCAGCGCGTCCGAGTTTTGAAGTTCTTTAAACTCCACATCAGTCGAAGCGAGGGAGAAGCTCCCTTTATGTTCAAACAAAAGATCTTGCGCTTTATCCTGAATAATATGCTCTTTAAGTAGGCGCATGTTTTCTTCTGAAAATTGCCAGATTTGTAGCGCTTCTTCTTTTCCGTGCTTTTCAACCAGTCGGTTAAAATGTTCGACTGAACCACAAGTCACAAAACCTGCGTTTCGACCGGTTGCCCCGGCTCCGATTTCAAATTTTTCAACCACGACAATTTTCATGCTGGGATCTTCTTTGCCAATCCAATAGGCAGCCGAAAGCCCTGCTATCCCACCACCGATGATAACAACATCGGCCTGAGTTGGAGTTGGTCCTGAACGATCATTCCAGTAAGAAACACTCACATAAACCTCAAATGTATTTGACCATTTCTATGGCCGTGCATTCGCAGCGCTTTGGAGCGCAACGGGTGCATTGGTAATCAATTGGATACCAGAACTTAGGAAACTCATTCACCGCTTCAAATCCCATCTTTATAAGATAGCGCTGAGAAGAATTATTAGGTGACTCAAGCCAAGAGTGACAAAGGACGGCCTGTGCACCCTTTTGTTTTAAGAGTTCAATCGAACGAAGTGAAAGCTTTTTTCCAAGACCATCCGCTTGAAATTTTTTGGCAACGAAGAGACTTTTAAAATAGGCCATGGAGTTTTCTGAAACGTTCCATTTGGCCGGAGTTAGACCAACGGTCATTTCCTTAGTCCATCTTCCCGGTGCTAAGCTAATCCTGACTGCCGCCAACTCATCTCCAACAAATGCACCCAAGGAACAGCCTTCAGACTGATCTAAGTAATGAGCGAGTTCATCTTGTGAGTAGTAGTTTAAACCAATCCATTGATCGGTAAACGCCTTAATCAAGGCCACATGATCATGTGTTAGTGAAATGATATCCATGAGGCTAAAAGTATAGCTCTAAAAACTCTCTTAGAGAACTTTCGAAGTCTAATATTGCTTGAGTACGCTTCTTGTGAATTAAGAAGATTTGATGGCGATTAAAACTTAATGGCATGTCGCGCCATTTAGTCTTTACCAGAACCTGCTGCTCCACTGCTTGCCTAGCAACACGACCGGGCAATAAGGCAACTCCAAGACCTTCACTAACCAACTGATAAGCTAGCTCAAAGCTATCGACTTTAATTTGTCTCGAGGGCCGTGCTTTTAAAGATCGTTTAAGTGTAGGTATTTGTAGGGCAGCTTCTTCGTAGAGGATCAACTGATCTTTTCGCTTTGGTTTTAAGCTATTTGATTGATAAAAAGAAAAGTCATCTTCATATAAAAGCGCAGAAACTAAAGACGTAGTGTTCTTTTTATCTACGACAATTCCAAGATCTAACTTACCTGCTTCTACTTTTTCTTTAATTTCTTTGGAGCGGCCAATACTAAGAGCGAGTTCGAGCTCTGGATGAAGAACATCAAAAAAGTCATAGAATTTAGGCAAAAGGTATCGTGAAATACTTGAGTAAGTCCCAAGGGAAAGCCTTCCCCTCATACCCTCTTCATTATCCTTTGAAATTTTTTGTTCAAACTCACTTAACTGTGAAAGAACTTTTAAGGCCAGCTCATAAAGCATCAATGCGTGGACGGAAGCAGTTAGGCCAGAAGATGAGCGAGTGAAGAGTTCAACGCCTAGTTGCTCTTCGAGCGCCTTAATTGAGCGCGACAACTGGGGCTGGCCAATACCGCGTAGCTTTGCTGCACCCAAAAAAGAGCCAGCTTCATAAACCCAAACGAAATGCCTGAGTCGATCGAAATTATGGGCTAAGACACTAGTATTCATAATATACATATCACTATATGCCTTTTACATTATCCAATCAAGTGGCGCCAGCCTAATCTAGTCCTACGAAAGAACGAACTCATCCTTTAGGAGGACATATATGAAGACATTACTTATCTCAGCTCTTTTTGCTCTATCTGGACAAGTCTTAGGCAGCGAAATCGTCTGCAGTGGAAAGAAGCACTTTAGCTCGCCTTATCCCGGCGCAGGTTCGAGTGTCACAGTAGTGCTTAAAGTAGATGAAGAAAAAGATATGGCAAGCCTAAGACTCTCTGGAACAACTGGCGGCGGAAAATCTCATAAGATTGATCTTTCACGAGTTGACCACCTAAGAGATGCTGCCCGCTTCGTCATCGAAGGTAGAGACGAAGATGGTAAAAACTTCAAGGCAACAATTGATTACCTGACTGAGCAAGGTGTGAGCGCAAAAATCAAGCATACAAGAGAAACTTCTCTTGAATACAGATGCTCACATTTTACAGTTAAATAAGCCCAGCTCGTGCGGTCTAAAATAAAGTTAGGCCGCGCTCTCCAGACCACTGAAATAGAAATAAAGTTGTAAAGACATCAGAGTTTGTACGAGTATGAAAGGTTCCCGCCCCTGCTAGAATATTCCATTTTCCTAATTGACGACGAACAAAACCTAGCTGCATGCGTGAACTGTTTGTGAACTTCTCCATGGCATTGGCCACAACCATACCACCGGCCGACCATTTTTCATTCAGATCAACGCCGACGATCAATTGATTGACTCGAAGGACATCATCAGAGCCAGCTCCTAAGAGCGTTCCCATTTCCTCAGCAAAAACACCGCGTTTTTCAGACACTTTGACACGCTCGAAGCGGTGATCGGTGACGAGAAATATTGATTTGAACTTAAGCGCCATTTTAAAGCCAACATACTGACGAAACATTTTAGCGCGACAAATCACTGTGTCACAATTAAAGGTATCTAAATCGTTGTAGTCGCGATTGACGATGGCCGTGCCGCCATAAAAATTTGCAAAGGCCACTGGAGCGATATCAAGTTGAGCTCGAACTTGATTAACTGGACCTGAAGTTTGAATTGTAGCCGATGGTCTAACATAACCATAAAGGGCCGGGTTAACGTCGCTTTTATCCCAAGTCTTAAAGCTATAACCAACCGTACCGGACGCGAACAATCCCATCGGATAGGTTCTCAGCAAGTTTTGAGAGGAATAATCCAGCTTACTCCATGCGAGGGCTGGGAAAAGGCAAAGGAGGATTAAAATTTTCATAAGAAAAGATTAATCACTCCCACCTATTCTGTCGATTTATTTAAGATCAAACTGCTCGTAGAACTTATAGGCAAGCCATAGTCCTAGGGCTGAGAAAAGGTGCCAAATGGCGTGTCCTTGAATGATATGGTTATGCGGGTCACAAAATGTGCGTGTCACATCCATAATCGACCAAGAGACGGCAAACAGAACTGAAAAGATAGCTCCCAGAAAGTAGCCATACTTAGTATTTGGATTCTTCTTCCAAAGAGTAACTTCGGTCACTGTAATGCAAATGCCGATAATAAGTACGAGAGCCTGAATAGGGAAATTAATCATGCGGCCAAAGATCGTCAGCACGCCAAAGAAGGCTACTTGGCCCCAGTACATTTTCTTAAAGCTCTGGGAGTTAAGTTTGCCCATACGCCAAAGATTCAGGCAAAGCATCAAGCAGACAAAAACGTACATTCCAATGAAATCTAAAAACTGGGTAAAGAAGTTATTGGATGCGTGATAAATCAAGGAACTTAGACCGACGATAAAAAGCGACGGGCCAAAAACTTTAAGACTTGGATTATTCTTCTTTGCCGATTGCCAAACAAACCAAGCCAAAAAGATATAGGCGAGATTTGACCACGTATTGGCAGGATTGGTCACCCAAGAACACAGGTGAGCTTCACACCACTGAACATTTGGTGGATAGGCTTGATAAAGTTCTGTCCATGGACAACCTGGCTGCATGCCGGCGATAGCGCTCTCACTTCCCATTTGTTAGGGCTCCTTGAATTCCGTCAACTGCGTAACGAGTGCCGTTGGCAATGCTCGAATAGATTGATCCTTGAATCATTGAAGAAGTTAAAAACCAATGATCCGTTTTTGTTTCGTAAGAATATTCGACAGTGACTTTACCATCTTTGGTTTCGGCCATGCGGTAAGTTCCCATCGTATAGTAAAAGGCATTATTAAAAGGAACAGGGTCATCAATCAGTTTTTTTGACTCGTCATCTTTTAGCAGGCGATAGCTTACAGTCAGCCTGCGCACTTCATTTTCTTTAGGTGTTTCTTTAGTCACAGTGACAAGGTCATTATAGCTATGAAGTCCTTTATTCCAGATGCGTCTTTTAACAACAAAGCGATCCACAATATTCGGATTTTCATCTTTTACTTTTAAATCTTTGATAATTTGTGACTCAATTAAATTATCGTTGTGATAAATGCATTCAAAGTCTTTTTCTGTTAATTTGCGCTCTTTACGATAAGAATTATTACAGCGCTTTGGAAAATCTAAAACATAACTGAGTGCTTTATCGAAACTACCATTAAAAACGGCATTATAATTGGCGAGATAAATTCTGCTATCGGACTTCTCGGCCGAACGAACAATGACGTCTTTTATTTTTTCTTCTTTTCCTAGTTCTACTCCATCAATAATTGGATTCGCACCCAAAGCAATGATGGGAAATACTAGTAACGATATGAATTTCATTGCTGCTTCCCTTCCAGATCAAGTGGCTTTTGCAAAGTAAAGAGTCCATCGAGAACATCGAGAACCAGGCCATCAAGATCACCTTTTCCGGGAATGGCTTCCATCATGCCATACATTGCAGCAGTTGATTTAGGTCCATCACCTTCAAGGTCTTTGCCAAAGCTTTTTCCTTCTCGCTCAACAAGCTTACCAACCACACTCTTAGGCATGGCCTTAATAAAGCCTTTAGCAATTCCCGTTTTCATGCCCGAGAGCTTGGCCCCAAAGTTATTGGCCTCGGCGACAGATAAAGCCAGGTCGGAGAAAAAGTTCTCGATGACTTCGGCGTGTGCATAAGTCACGGTCAAGTGAAGGCCGGCCGGGTTTTGTTGACGATCAAGATGCCAGCCACGTTTAGTCATGCCATCGCCTACTTGATAAATATCAACGCCATCCCCTACCATGCACATAACAGACATATCGGGTTCGACTGCTAGCTTAATACCAGGCTGTTTTTCAATTCTTGTTTTAAATTCATCGACGGTATTTTTAATTGAACCGGCCACGCGAGTGTAACCCTCAATACCAAGATAATTCATGATGGCCCAGGCCGCAGCAATTGGTCCACCGGCGCGAGTGCCAAGCACTGATGGTGAGGCATACATGCCGCCTGGCCAATCTGTGCTTGAGAAATAGGAGTGGCGACGCAGCACTTTATTTCTAAACAAGACGACGCTGGCACCTTTAGCGGCGTAGCCGTATTTATGAAGATCAGCCGAGATCGAAGTCACGCCTTCAACATTAAAATCAAAGTCCGGAACGTTGGCACCATTCATTTTAAAAAATGGTAACAGTACTCCACCTACACAACCATCGACATGTAAGAGTGTCTTATATTTTTTGGCCAACTCTCCCATCTTAGCGATTGGATCGATCACGCCTTGTGGATATTGAGGAGCAGAGCCGACAATTAAAACGGTTTGATCATCAATCTTCGCTTCTAGTTCTGCAAGATTCACACGATAGTCCGGACCAAGTCCAACTTTTACCAGATCCATCTCAAAGTAGTGAGCTGCCTTATCAAAAGCTGGGTGAACCGAAAGTGGAACAATAATCTTATAGCGCGGGTGACCTGGCTTATTCTTCTTACCCCATTCTCTAGCAGCTTTTACCGCCATAAGGATGGACTCAGTTCCGCCACTGGTCATACTGCCACAACCAGCAGAGCCTCCGCGCAACAGGTCGACCATCATAGAGACAACTTCATTTTCAAATTGCTTCAAGCTTGGAAATGCTGAAGGGTTAAGACCGTTTTCGCTAAAGAACATCTGTGAGGCTTTTCTGATGACCTCATCCATTTCCTTATCGCCTTTGAAAACGAGGCTAAAGGCTCGACCTTCGCCCCAGCGAATATCTTTTTGCTTAATCGTTTCCATGGCCGCAAAAATGCGATCAGAACTAATCCCTTGATTAGGTATTGTTTTGTTGCTCATGGTTCCCCCTCCACTGCGCATTGAATATAGCGCTTGCCCATCAAACCATGAACAAGCTTTATCGACCTTAAACTAGTTTATCTTTTTAGAATAATCCGAGAACGCGGGCGATCTTTAGGCGATCTCCCTTAATACCTATCTTGGCCAATGGATTAATATGAAACAGAATTAGTCCAACACCTGACGGTAGTTTCTCTTTTTTAACCACATATAAGAATGCAGATTTAGTTAATTTTGCACCAGGCTTGAGATTGTCATCGGCAGCCGCAATGACGCTTTCAACGACCCCGTAGACGCCATCTATCTCACTACCTTTAAGCTCATGGTTAAAGTTAGCATCAAAGCGTTTAAATAGGGTCTCAATGTTGGATAGAGATGTCAGCATACGAGAAATATCGGTGCCATCTACTGGAATATCCGGATTATTGATAATACGGGCCTTCACTTGAACGGCCGTGATGAATTTCTCAAGCATATCTGTACCGTTATGCTTTAAGTAGAACGTGTGCAGATTTGGCAGGTACTTTTGGGTTTGCAGCTTAACAAATAGGATATTGAAAAAATGTTCGTTAAAGCACACAAGATCATACGCTGGGTTATCAGCTGTTCCTACGTCGGTACAAATATCTTTGAGCTTATCAAGGACATTCCCTTTGATTTTCCCTGAGGCCATCAAAGTTGAGATATATTCATTGATTTCATCAATTTGAATATAATTATCGCCGTTTGAATTCATTCTAAATAGATCTGATCCCAAACGTAATTCTGATAATAAGCGCTCAAGATCATCCGGCCAAAGCTCTAACTCTTCTAGGATGCCTTTATATTCTTCAGCGATTTTTCTAGTATCTTCAAGATCCAGCACAAATTCATTATTTGTTCCCGCAGTGATGACTCTGCCGTAGGCGACAAATAATTTTTTAACACCCCAACGCATAAGCGACAGGATATTAAATCCATAAGAATGGCGCTTAATCTTAAAACCAATAGTTTGATAGCCGTCACGGTCTAAGAAGAAGTGATAATTCTTGGCGATAAATAAGAAGTTGCCCCACATCTCTGTTCTTCTGGCTTCGGAGAATTGAGTGTACTCCGGAAGGTTTGGAAGACTAATGCCTTCAATAGGGGCATCGCTAGTCATGACGTGAGCGAAGTGACGATAAGTCACGTTATTAAAGAATGAGATCTCAGAGGCTTCACGAATAATATTAGTGATAGTGTTGAAGTCGTTGTAGGTATACTTTTTTGGGTCTCCACCAATAATTTTCTTTTTGAAATTAATCAAAGACGCAGTCGTTCTGTCCCAAGAGACATCGTCCATAACAATTTTTAAAACGTTAAGAAGATTGTCGAAGTCCAGCACTACTTCATTTTGATCAGGTGCTACAAAGATCATCTGACGAGCACGTTTTACTAGACTCATCAGGAAGCGACTCTTATCAATATCGGTACTGATTTCATCACCCGGCTCAGTTGGACGCTCGCTAATAAACATGGCATCCATGGCCACTTCAACCAACCCTGTCAGCTTGTTCAACAGTGGATTAACTTCTTTTGATTTAAGAATATAAGCATCACCGCCAAGAAGAAGTTTCTTAGCAAACAGGAATGATTTGATGGTTTGTACATCAAAGTCATCATCAGAAAGATCAAGTGCTACTTGCAGTTCAAGCAGGAAAGCGGGAACATCAAGTGAGTCGTTATTGCTTGGATAAGTTGAAATAATATCGACCAATCGACCAATCATTGAATTAGTTGTTCGTACCAATTGCGACTTGTTTTCCCAATAGCGCTTTGAATTGCGCTTTAGACGTTCTTTTCTCTCTTCTTCTGTCTCATTGCCATCAGCTGGTGCTTTTTCAATCACAACTTTAAGAAGATCAGAAAGCTCTCTGCCCTGCTGATTAATAACTCGAATGATATTTGCGACTAATGGAATATTGGCGACAGCAATATTCTCAGACGGGTCTTTAAGCAGGAGGCTCATTAACTTGAAAGCTGGCTTTAAAATTTTGTTGATGTCTGCGGCAGTATCGGGAAAAAAGCGATTAATGAATTTTTCAAGCTCAGTGCGCTTAATGTAGTTTGGATTCTCTCTACGAACATAATCGGCAAACTGCTGAAGACTAGACTCCAAGCAAGTAATATCGCCTTCAATATTTTGTTCAAGAATCTTATGGAAGCGATCGCCATCGAGTTTACAACCCGTTTCTAGGCCACCGATATCATAAAACTCTGTAACTTCTTTCTCGTCTTTTATGAGACCACAACCACTTAAGGCGATGATCAACGCGAAAGTTAAGATTTTCGTCATGACACCCTACTTGTTTTGGACCCCCTCTCTTTGGCCCAAACAGCTCAAATCTTGACTTGATTTAAACTGTACAGTTACTAGATTATTATCTATTTTCTCAAAGGGCCAAGAGACTTGAAAAACTTTTCAGGGTTCTACCTAAGTTCGGGCAACTAACGCATTGCAAAAGGGCAATAATGACCATACTAAGTGCCGAAGCGCAGAGCGTCAACAATGTCTCCTTCTCCTCTAAGCAAATTGATATCTTGGAGGCTTACCTTGAGCTCGGCCTTAAGCAGGGCGTGGCGGGCATCACTTTGCAGAAAAATGCGGGGCATTTAAAGCTGTCTCTTGGAACAATTCATTACCATTTTGGTGGAAAGAAAAATCACGGGCTGCTCGATAGTGCGCTTATTTATGTTTCCCAAGAATCTTTCAAATATATTTCTTTTAATATTGAGCAACAAGAAACCAACGCCAATTTTAACGGTGTTAGTACCTATATCCACACACTTTTTGACTGGGTCTCAATCAAGCAACACCACGCTTTGTTTTGGATTTATTATTTCTACCTGAGTACTTACGATGAACGCTCAAGAAGATTTAATCAGGCTTATCTTGATATGGTTCACCAACGTCTTCGTGCCATGATTGTGATGGGTCAGAAAAAAGGCTTTTATCCAAAGTTCACCATTCGCCAGACGTTGATTGATCAATTATTCACGCAGATTATGGGCTCACTCCTTTTGGCTTCACATGATCCCAATAAAGAGAATTTTCAGCGCCAAGAAAAATCGGCCATCGCCGCTTGCGATACGTTGATCAAGGCCATGTCGTGAGTATAACTCAGGCTGCTTTGATGCTGGCTTTCCCTGCCCTTTTAATGTGGGGCCAAAAGCACGTCGCCCTGATTAAAACGATTGGCCCAGTAATTATCTGTTATGCCGTGGGTATGATTGCTGGTCTTTTCTTCATTGATTTTCTAGAGGTCAAAACTTCAGAAACTTTGACTGAAGCCTCGGTTCCTCTAGCTATCCCACTTATGCTTTTTTGCCTCGACCTCAAGGCTTGGCTGCGTCTGGCACCAAAGACGCTTCTGTCTTTTGTTTTCTCTCTGCTTTCGATTAGCGCTTGTGCCATTGTTTGTTCGCTTTTTTTCAAAGATCTGCCTGAGCTTTGGAAGATGGCAGGGATGCTCGTCGGCGTTTACACCGGTGGCACTCCCAATATGTCGGCCATAGGACTATCTCTTGATGTTAGTAAAGAAACGTTTATCATTCTCAATACCAGCGATATTCTCTTAAGCTCGATCTATCTCTTTTTTATTCTCGGCATTGGGAAAAGAGTTATTTGCAAATTTCTTCCCGAGTTTATCAAGAGCAATAAAGTCGCTGAACAAAGTATTTTAGAAACTAAAAACGAAATCCCCGATATGCTTAAGGCTTTTGCCCTCGCCCTAGGCATCGTAGGTTTATCGGCCGGAACCAGCATCGCTATTTTTGGAAAGCTTGAACTTCCAATCGTGCTTTTAGGTCTTACTGGTTTAGGTATGGCCGCCTCAATGAATTCAAAGATACGAAGTCTTAAAGGTAGCTTTTGCTTGGGTGAATACTTTCTCTATGTTTTTTGTATCGCCATTGGCTCTATGACTGACGTTAAAAAGTTATTAGGAGTTGATCCGAGTATCCTTCTTTACTGTGGCCTAGTTTTTATTTGCGCCGTACTCGTTCACTTTACGCTCAATAAACTAGCCAAGATTGATGGTGATACAGCAGTCATCACGAATGTCTCGGCCATCTACGGGCCAGCCTTCGTTCCACCGGTGGCCAAGTCTTTAGGCAACCCCGAGATTATTATCTCAGGCTTAACCTGTGGCCTGGTTGGCTATGGAGTTGGTAATTATCTCGGTTTGGCAGTTGCGTACTCAGTTAAATTCTTACTCGGATTATAGAGTCTTTAGAAATTCAATCAAATCGCGTTTCTCAACGGCACTCCACTTCTCACTACCATCTTCATTAAGCAGCATTTTGTAGTGACCTGTGGCCCTCTGTCCCGGCTTAGTGGTATCGACGATGGCATCATCTGTTTTAAAATGTTCAGGCACAGCATCTCCCACTGGGTAACCGACACAATCAAAATCAAAATCGGTTTCCATATTTTTGGCTGGGCCTTGCCAAAATTTCTTTGGTCGTTGATCTGGCGGCGTCAGTAATGCGCATAGATTAGGAATCGCATTATTATGGAAGTAAGGATAGCGCATAAAGACGCCCACAAGTGGTGGTGGTACATAGCCTTCTTGCGGCTCAACCACAGTCTTCATCATTTTTGAAATCGCTAGTTTGTTTAATCCTTCAGCAAAATGTTTCATGCCTTCAAAGCGTTGTGGATCTGTCCCGACGTTCTTAATTGGTGTTTGATCGTGATACTTCACATGCGCTGTTTTAATCTGCCAAGCAAGCGGCTGGGTCTCAGCATTTGGAAGCTGCCAATTCTTTTGGTATTCGCCGTGACATTTTTGACAAGTCTGCTCAAACACATTGGCGCCGCGCTTAGCGGCACTCAGATCAATTCGCCCAAGAGGAAAAATATCTCCCCAGGTAGGGGCTTCGGTGGCAAAAACTGAAGCGGTCAGCTCTTTGATCGCCGGCTGATTATTCTTCATCCAATCTTCTAATTCTTCTAGATCAGTCCCTCGACCAATTTCATTCCATAGGAAGTTGGTAAAAATAGGATTACCAGAAACGATCGAGCCATCTGAGAGCCAGCGTGTTTTATATTTTACGTTCCACCACACCGCTGGTTTTGAATCGGCGACAAAGTGAGAAAGCTCGTTGTGGCGAGGATGTTTTTCGTAATCTCTATTTTTTGTGGCGTAGTCATCATCATTGCGTCTAACCAGAGATAGCGCCACTTGAGCAAGAGATGTATCAAGCCCTAACGTTTGCGGCGCAATGGCACCGACGGCGCCAAGATTTTTCTTAGTGCGAGAGAACATGGCGGCTTCGCCAAAACTTGCTCCTGTTCCAAGTAAAAATACTGAAGAAGGAATTTTAGGAATATACTTTTGCGCCAGTCTAAACATTTCGTTAGCACGCGGCTGTTTATTAGTTAGCCCCATTACCGGTTGACCAAAGAAATCCATGGAGTGGCAGGCAGCACAGGAAAAAGTTAAACCTAGGCCGTCTTTGGTTTCGATAAAAGATGCACCCATTGGGTAATCGGGACGTTTGCCATTAGGGTAAGGCAACTTAAAGATTCCCTGGGCATCTTCTTTTGGAAAGTCAGTTAATCCCAGCCAGTCATACATTTCATCGATATTACTAAAAGGCACGCGCTCACCTGCTAGATTAACCAAGAATCTTCGCAGTGGATTTCGCTCGTTAGCTTGCATAAAGCGCGCTAGTGGACGATACGGAATATAAAGCCCTGTAACAGAAACGGGATAACGAAAAGCGTGCAGATAGCCGCGCTCTTTAAGAGGTGTTAACTCACTGGCCGCAACCTCATAGATATTAGTGCGATGACCAGACTCTGGCAGCCTGGCCCCGCTACCCCAATCGGGAGCAGCGTTGATGGTTGCAGAATAGATGAGAGCGATAAGAGTTAAGATTTTCATAGGCAAAATGCTAGCAGGCCCAGCACCTATTGGTTAATGGCGCTGCGTCGAACGCTATAATAAATCTGATCGAAGACCAGTCTATTTAAGGCAAAGATCGCCGTGGCCTTGATAATCGCGGTTTTGGGCTGAGCTAGACCGAGACAGAGCGTATTATAGATATACATGGTGGTGAACATATCTTTTGGTAGCATGATCAAGCCGTAGGCGGCGTGAAAGCTGTAGCGATCGGCACCGACGTTGCCAGTAGCAATCATCTCGCCCTCGCCTTCTGCGTAGAGCTCAGCAATGGCAGCGGCCAGTAGAACGTCTTGCACGTCTTCACGCTCAAGATCAGCATCAGAAAGATTTCCCCAATCCACTCCAAGATCAAATGGTGGTTCATCTTCAAGACCAACTTTGCCACCTATGCTCTTAAGCTTATCGATAAAAGTAGACTTAATTTTTTGATAAAGTTTTTTCTCTTCAAACACCTGCTGCATCTGGCGCAATCGAGCTGCTTTGTCGGGATCGCTTAAGACTTCTTCCAGGCGGGCCTTTGCCTCTTCATCGTTGGCACCAAAGATCATTCCAAACAAGGCCATATCAACAAGCCCTGTTCCACGAGATAAGAAATATTTTTTAATCGATTTTGCTAAATCTGAGTTTCGTGGGTTGGAAACAATTTTAGAAGCGATATTGCCTGTGATAATCCCAATGACTGTTTCGTAACCAAACTGCCCGATCCAATCCTCAAGTTCATTATCGCGATTAGCGTAGGCCATACCGCCGAAGCTGCTGACAATACCAATGCCAATCGTGAATTTTTTAAAGATAGAAGCGGCTTTTTTTCTAGTTGGATTTGTTGTTTTAGAGCGGCACTCAAATGAGAGCTTTCTATAAGACTTCATATAAAGATCAGTCTTGTGCTCGGCCCTTTTCAAAACTTCACCCATTTCTAGTTCAGGTAATTTCTTTTGAATCCTTTTAATGGCGCGCTCACGATATTTCTTCTGCTTGTGGGCAATTTTCTTTTCAATTTTTTGAAAGCGTTTAATCATTATATCGCTATCGGCCGACTTCATTCGCGCCATCAATTGCATGGCCTCGACTTGATTTTCAGGTAAAAGAGTTTTGACGTAGAGAAGCCAGTTCTCAGCACTCTCACTAGGTAGATCACTTAAGCCTTGATTCCACTGAATGGCGATCTCATCAATCGCCTCAACTGGAAGCTCTAATTTTTTAGCGTATTGACGAAGATGTTCAAGCGGGGCTTCGACTCTAACCTGAGCCTCGCGCTTCATTAGCGCCTGCATGATGCTCGAGCAATCACTGGCCGCGTGGGCAGTAAGACTACTTAAGAGGAAAATGGCAGGTAACAACAGCTTTAGCATAAAGCAGAGATACCACTGCACAATCCAGTGGTTAACGCTTTGGGCCTATTTAGGAAGTCTTTACATATGCGCGGCGCGAAAGGCTCAAAAAAGGCCCTTTAGACGCGCTGCTTCAGTATGCTAGCATGGA
>PBCC01000023.1 GCA_002716825.1 Halobacteriovorax sp.
CCGAACCCAACTTCACATAACTCCGTGGGCTACCGTTGCTTCGTTCCCGACCTGGCGGAATTCACCTCGGTGGATCTTGAAGCGGGCTCGATCACCGCCGCCATATTAGAGGTCTAAGCAATTAAAAGTCAATAAAGTTGCTGCGGCGAAAGATAAAGGAGATGGCGGAGGACATGGGATTCGAACCCACGATACATTGCTGTATACACGCTTTCCAAGCGTGCGCCTTCGACCGCTCGGCCAATCCTCCGCAAGTTTCATTTATCACTGCGTCTAACTACATGTAAATGCATTTATTAGTCTGACAATAGGTTGGGCTGGGGCTAAACGCGTGTATAATAGCGATTGTTTATTTACTAAAGGGCATGCATGAGTGACGCAAACGGCAAAAGTGATTCCAAGAACTTCATTAAGAATTTGAAGGATAAGCATACTGATAAGTCTGAGAAGTCTTTTAAATCAAATGTTGAAAACCTCAAATCTATGGACGAGCGTGCGGCCAAGATCAACTCTATTTCTCCATCTTTTTGTACTGCCAAATGGGTTCAAAGTACCGTCATGCTTCACAACGGTTTTACTCACAGCTGTCACCACCCGGCCCAACACAAAATTCCACTAGAGGAAATCAAAGACAACCCATCCGCCATTCACAACACCATTTTTAAAAAAGAACAGCGTCAAAAAATGCTCGATGGCGAAAGACCTGAGGAGTGTCAATACTGTTGGAATATTGAAGACCTACCCGATGCTCACTATTCTGATCGAATCTATAAATCAACCAATGAGGTTTGGAGTTTTCCACACCTTCAAAAAGTTTTAGAGGCTGGTGCCGACAAAAATATCAACCCGACCTATCTAGAAATTGCATTCGATAATACCTGTAACTTTAAATGCATGTACTGCACTCCTGATATTTCTACAACGTGGATGGATGAAATTAAAAAGTTTGGGCCTTATCCAACTCGCTACAATACCGGAAACTTAGAATGGTTACAGCAGGTAGGAAGGATGCCCTACCATCACTCTGATCATAATCCGTATACAGAAGCTTTTTGGAAGTGGTGGCCAGAACTGTATCAAGATTTGGACACCTTCAGAATTACTGGTGGCGAACCTCTTTTAAACCAAAACACATGGAAGGTTTTAGAGTGGGTAAGCAAGAGCCCTAGAGAAAACTTTAATCTCGCGATTAATTCCAATATGGGAATACAACGTCGTTGGATTGATAAGCTTTTAGGCTACACCAACCAAATAAGTCCAAATGTTAAAACAATTGAAATCTATACCAGTTGTGAAGCTGCTGGTGAGCAAGCAGAATACATACGCTTTGGACTGAATTACCGCGAGCTCATGGATAATGTTAGGCACTATCTACAAAACTCAAATCCAAAAGATCGTGTTAACTTCATGATCACCTTTAACGCGCTTTCGGTTACAACCTTTACTGACTTTTTAGACGAAATTGGTAAGCTTAGAAGTGAGTTTAATCCACACAAAGGCTTTGATCGTATTCCTCTCATGGTCTCTTATCTTAGGTGGCCATCATTTCAGTCTGTTAAAGTTTTACCTCGAGAAATTCGTGAAAAATACGCCAAGCACTTTAGAGACTACGCGATCGAAAACTCAATTGAATCTAGTGCAGACGGGTTTATTTACCTAGAAGAGGTCGACCAAATTAATAGATTGGCCGACTTCATGCTAACTGATCAGGATGAAGAGTCTTTGAATTTAGATCGCAAAGACTTTGGCACATTCTATCGCGAATATGACCTAAGAAAAAATCTTAGTTTTACTGACTGTTTTCCCGAGTTAGCTGAATTTTATCAAGACTGTCTCAATCTTTAAATTAGTTGTGATTATTAATACTCTGGTCCTCTCTCGGCTTACTTGAATTAAGGCGATTGCCACAAGTCATTATCGTTCACTTGGAACAACTCAGGAAATATTGAGCTCAGGCTTTAGAATAGACTCAAAGTAAGTCTTCATCTCATCAAACGATTTAAAGTCACTTTTTTCATCTTTTTCATTGATAATAAATGATTTGAGATAGCTAATTTTCAAGCGATCACTTTGTCTGTCCCCAATCATAAACGACTGAGAAAGATCTATTTTCAGTTCTTGAGCTGCCTGCAGCGCCATCCCTGGATACGGCTTTCTAAAACCACTTACCTTCTTGTAGCCATCGACTGTGGCGTCAGGATGGAAGGGGCAGTGATAAGTTGATTCTATCTTGATTCCATGATCTTGATAAAATTGATGGATATAGCGAGTCGTTTCAACGAAGTCATTCTCGGTATATTTTCCGCGTCCAATTCCAGATTGATTGGTTAGTACGGCTATTATGTAACCTGAATCACGAAACAGTTTCAAAACTGGAATGACTTCGTCCATGAAGATAACGTCACTCTTTTTACCTGGATAGGCCGTGTCTCTAATTAAAATTCCATCTCTATCTAGCAATAGCGCCTTGCGCTCTCCCGCTCCAATTGAAACATAATCTATAGCCAGCTCATCATTTTCTTTATTTGCCTGATATGTTAGGCCTGTAAATATAAAGTCCGATCCTGGTCCCTCTGTGCCAACTTCACCTACACCTGCAAGTCGCCAATAGCGAGTGTTACACGAGGGTTCGTTAAAGCATAGATTGAGCTCAATATTTTGATCAAAGCTCTCGCTCGCAACAAGTCTCCCTCGTTTAAATGCTTTATTTATGCTGTTTATCTTCATTGTTTGTGTCCACTGCGTCTTTGTTTAAAAAAGACAGATAATTGTTTGGCACATTCAAAATGCAAAACGCCTCCAACAATTTCTACTTTATGATTTAGCTTTTGATTGCCAAAGAGATTCATACTGCAACTAAGTACACCACCTTTGTGGTCATAGGCGCCAAAAACAACTCGTCCTATGCGCGAATGAATAATCGCTCCTGCGCACATTGCACACGGCTCAAGCGTTACATACAAAGTCGTATTTTCTAAGCGCCAATCTTCTAATTGCTCACACGCCTTCATAATTGTGACTATCTCAGCATGGCCACAGGGATTGTTGGTTTGCTCTTTAAGGTTATGTCCTTTTGCTAGAACTATTCCTGCCTGGTCTACTATAACCGCACCGACAGGCACTTCCGACTGATTCGACGCATGCTCTGCTTGTTCAAGCGCCATTTTCATAAACCATTCATCTTCAAAGAACATTATTTTACCTTAATAAATTTCACACCATAGATTGCTGGACGCCCTAACAAAGCTCTACGTTGGCTCAGAACTCTAACTCTATGCTTGTCATCTTTGTATCCATAGAGTGCATACTCGTGGTCAAGTTCAAGTTCATTCAAGCTGACGATGGCCGCCTCTCCTTTTCGAGTGTCATAGATCCTAGCTGGTTCGCGTTTTTCACCTATTTCAACTTCTATTCTTTTATCTTTCCTATGTCGAAAGTCATATTCGGTCCAATTTATTTTTGGATAAAATATGGGTCTGTTAACTGAAAAAATTATTCCTATGACTGCCACAATATTTATGACAAGTAGAATGGCGGCGGCAAGTTCGCCAGTACTATAATGTACATAAGCTCCAACGGCACTGATCACGAGCGTTATAAGCTGTAGTGTTAGGAATGAGTACATCATTCGCTTGAGTGCGCGAAATGTTAGTACATACAGGCCCAACCACAATGCAATATATACCAGCGCTCCGATCGCGCTAACCAAGCTATCAACCCTGACTAGTTCAGACAGGAAAGCTAGCGTCATAGAGAGCTCTACATAGTGTTTCACTCGGTTAACCTTAGTTGCTTCAATTTGCTTCGATAAGTGCAGGATCATTTAATATTTTCCTAATTTGCCTGTTGTATATTTCGTAGAACATTTTATCATGACTAAACTATTAACACGGAGGATTCATGAAAAAAATCGCACTTGCAGCTACTTTTGCTCTAACTTTTGCCACTTCGGCTTCTGCCGCTCACGGACCAGCTGGTTGTGGTCTTGGCTCTATGCTATTTCAAGGCAAAAGTGGTCTAGTATTTAATGTACTTGCTGCAACTTTTAACGGTTCATCTGGCAACCAAACTTTTGGTATGTCTACAGGGACACTTGGCTGTGAAGATGCTCAGTCTGCTAAAGTTTCTGCTGTTTCATTTGTAGAAGGCAATAAAGTTGCTCTTTCAAATGATATTTCTCGTGGTCAAGGTGAAACACTTGATGCTTACCTTGAACTTGTTGGCAAGAAAGCTATTGATAAGAAGAAACTTCAAAAATCTTTTGGTGCAATTTTCACCCAAGAAGCCTCTGCTGAGCAAATCCACCAAAATATCTTGGCCGTTATTTCTCTTTAGTAATGACCTTTATTTTTAGGGGGGCGCTAGTCGTCCTCCTTTTTGTTTTTTCTACGCATTTATACGCTTCTTCGCTCGACCATGAGTGGCTATCATTACTTCGTTACAATTCTTATGGTGAAACCTTTCTTAGTGAAGCTGACTCTGATCGTTTCTTTCTTTCAGCAAACGGGCGTTCTAACCCCACTGCCGAGTACGAAGCACTAGCCTCAGCAATAAACCAGCCCATAAGCAATGATGAACATGCTGTTTGCCGCTTTCCGGCCCGTACACTTAAAATTTTGCGCGATGAGGGTTCTTCAAACTTTCCAGACCTCAGTAAGTGTAAGAAGCTAAGTCAGTATCTTAGAAGTACAAATGCTAAGTCTGCTTCTTTGGTTTTTGCTGGCTATTTTATTCAAAAACCCTCATCGGCTTTTGGTCATACTTTTCTGCGCTTACATACTAACCAACAAGGCGACGCCGCACTTTTAGATTTTGCTGTTGATTTTTCGGCGAGTGTAAATACATCTAACCCCATCGCTTATGGCGTAAAGGGTATTATTGGTGGTTTTCCTGGTCGCTTTTCACGTATGCCGTACTTTTTAAAATTACGCGAGTATGCCGACCTTGAATCGCGTGATGTGTGGGAATATCCCATTGATCTTACGCCTGATCAAACTCAGCTTTTAGTACTTCACTTGTGGGAAATGGATCAAACTCATTTTGATTACTTTTATTTTTCAGAAAATTGCTCTTACCACATTCTTCGGGCCATCGAGGCTATCAGTAATAAGAAAGTTGCTAAGCATCTTAAGTTTTTTGTAACACCTTTAGATACTATCCATGCTCTCGAAGACGCTTCACTTCTTCGAAAGCCTACTAAGCGTCCCTCACAGTTTTCGATACTCAGTGCTTCTTTAAAGCGACTTGAAGGCACTTCATCCATACTCGCAAGAGATTTTCTACGCGATCCTTTAAATTATTCTGGATCGCTGCCAAGCGATGCCGTCACCCTTGATGCATTTATTGAGATTTTAAATTTTCGTTTTGCTGAACAACTTCTTACAGATCAAGCCTTACCTGAAGTTGCACGCCTTAGAAGAGAGGTTCTCATTGCTCGTTCAAGGGCAAGTGATTCAAAACCCATTGTTTCTGAATCGAGCGATCAACCCTCACTTGGACATCGCGGCTCATGGATTGATCTATCTTATTCCTTTGGTGATTCATCTTTTTTACAGTTATCAAATACTTTTGCCGTCCATCATTTCAGATCAAGCGCTACGGGTTTTTCCAATCGTTTCCAGATGAAGATGGGGGAGTTTTCCTTTCGTATTTCTGATCAGCAAATTAATATTGATAAAGCCGTCGTTTTTGATGTCTTAAATGCTTCAAATTCTTTTGCAATTGATTTTTCTCCGGCATGGAGATTTTCACTTGGTTTTGATCGTATCGACACTCGATCAAGTCTTAGACCATTTACACTCGTGAGCTCTGGCCTTTCATTCGACTTTTCAAATAATCTTCTGTTTATGCTAGCGCTTGATCTTCGTCCACGCCTAGCAGAAGACTCTAAAACTTTTCACTTACCACTTGGGCCATCGGCACTATTTGTTTACCATTTCGACACTATCAGACTTGGTTTTGAGGGGAGTTTTTATCGCGAAGTTATGGACAAGAGTGATAACTACTTAATCAATCCTTTCGTCAGAGCAGACCTTTCCAGATTAGTGGAGATTCAAGTTGAGTCTAAAGTCTCTAAGCATGAAAAACTTTTCAATCTCGGTTTGACTTATTTTTATTAGATTTTAATCGCAAAACCTAAAGTCGTTTGATATTCGCGATCGCTGCCTTTTGGCTTTCCAGTAAATATGACGGTATATCCAGCATTGGCCGTAAAGTTACCCATTAAATTAAATGAAGCACCAGTACCCGCGTATGGCGAGACATAGATGGCGGGCTCTCTCACTGTTGTTACACCCGATTGGGTGCGCGTATATTCACTTTTTCTAGCATGTCCGCCGGCCCTAAGAAACCAACTCAACATTCCACCGAAATTAAATGAAGAACGTAGACCAAGCATAGCGTTTGTTACTTTTTCCTCAATCACTAGATCCTGTGTAGGAAAGGCCTCGTCATCTTTACCTTGAGTTATTTCTGCTTCCGCTGAAAAAATTGGAGGCCCATAGTTTGCCCTAAGACCATAAATCAGTCTCGACTTCATATGAGGAGTAGGTTCAAGCTTTTGAACGCGTTCATATCCGACGATGGGGTCAAGCTTAAAATAGCCCTTTGAGGAGCCTGATTGTGCCCAAGCTGGAAGAGTGGCAAAAAAGATGAATAGTGTAGCAATTAATATTTTCATAGGACCATTATCCCAAACAAGCTTGGCACATCGCTAGGCGGTAAATTTATCTATTTTAGGAAGAAATGGAGCAGTCTGAGTGATGCTGGAGCAGCAATGAGCTATCTTTCGTCTATTTAAGTGGAAATGGCGCACCCTGAGCGATTCGAACGCCCGACCTTCTGATCCGTAGTCAGATGCTCTATCCAGCTGAGCTAAGGGTGCATAGTGAGTAGGTATTATTACTGGTTTGGGGCGTTTATTGTCAATTGTTATATGAAAAAACGGCCAACGCAGCGCTACAATGCCTTATAGAATTCAACCAGGCTGGGGAAGGTTTGGCTAAATGAGCGACCCTTTCGGCGATCCATTTCATCAATAAAAATCTTGAAGTTCTTTTGTCGCGTCTCTTTGCCAGCAACTGAATCTGCTTCCTTCAGTGCCCAGTCAATCAAGAACTTCATCTTATTTATTTCTGAGTACTGGAAGCCTCCACCAGTATTACCTTCCGAGAGGTGCTCCTTCATATATTCATACGCCTCATACAGCGGCGTATAATATTCTTGATCTAGAGTCTTTAAGTTTAGGTAGCTGGGGTCTCTAAGATAGGCAATATCCAGAAGGAGACGCGTCCCATACTTAGCAGGATACTTCTTTTTAATCGTGACAACATCCTCTAATAACTTAGAAAAGCCCGGTACCGACATCAATGAAAAAGTACACATCAGAGTAATTGTTGAGTTTGGTATCTCACTTAAAAAACGTTCAATATTACTCAGGAAAAGTTTGTAGTCTAAGCCTGGTCTTATGTATTCGGCTTGTGCTCCAAATGTATCGACACTAGCAAAAATTTGTACTTCTTTAACTGCTTTATTTTCATAAATTTTACCAACTAGATCAATGGCCCTATCAATTCTCGCATTTGGCACACACAGGTTTGAGTTAAAAGCTAAAGTGAGCTCTGGATTGGGGTGATCGATCACATACTGTAGAGATCTAAATGTTGACTCCTCAAGTAGTGGCTCACCACCTGTGATTCTAAAGTTTATCAGCTTCTTGTAAATTTGTGGGAACCACTTCCAAAAAGCTACTTCATAAGGATTTACTTCTCCATTATCGCGAAGAGATTTATGAGTTGGTCTTCTGGCTTCTTGATCGAGCAAGCTGATCGGGCCAAATTTTCGAGCTTCAATCTCAATTCCAGAACTAATCTCTGGAACACAATAGGTGCAGGATAGATTACATTTTTTTGAAAACATAACCTCTAAATAGCGAGGCGCAATATCTGCCAGCGCGCCTGCTTCAACCACTTCTTGATAATATGGCAAGGCCCATGATGATGCAGACTTAGTAACTCGGTCACTAAATGTTGATTCAGAGCTATCTTCTACTCGCCAACAATAGTTGCAACCAGGTGGCCTAAGATTGTTGAGCATCAACTTTCTTTGCATTTTCTTTTCCATCGTATTGTGAAGAACTGATGGATTGGTTTGAAGCTGCTCTTCTGGAATCTTATGTCTTGGGGGATGGTGACAACTATGGGTTTCCCCGTTTTCCAAATCGATTGTCACCTGCAACCATTTAGCCAAACAAAAACTCGAACTCACCTCAGCTAGATGATCCTTAACTTTTTGTAGACCTTCCTGTGTGTTTACATCTATAGAATCAATATCAATTTTGCTCATGCCCTATTATAGGCATAAAACGCGCTGGAGCATAAAATTTTATTTAATAAGATGGCCAAGACTTAAACGTCTTGTTGGGCCATACAGAGTAAGGTCCCTTCTTTTACATCTGAGCTTCTCATCAAGTAATAGCCTAGAATTTTGGTCATAATAAAGAGCGTGTGGCTCAGGACTAAGTCTCACAATACTCTCAAGCGCTACAGAGTGACCGAAGATGCCGCCCTTGAACAGAATATTCAGTTTATCTTGCTCTAAATCACCTATTCTTATGCAGCCTGGCTCTTTTTTTTGTTTTAGAGTTTGCCAGGCTTCATAATGATAGAGGCTGGCTCTAGCATCAATCAATCCATGCGCCACAACTATAAAAGCTAAGAATAATTCTAATCTACGCAGCTGGACGTGCAGAGCAAACACAACAAGCAGCAATGCAAGTGGAACTGAAATTGTTCTTAGAAAATAAGCTGTAGAAAAAGAATCGGTACTGCCATACTGAAAAATAATAAGTGAATAAGCAGTAAGTATTATGGCGAGAATAATTTCAATAAACCTCACTTTTCGAAGTGCGATTCCTCGAACAAGAGTTAACCAGGCCATCACTCCACAAGGTAAGAAATGGATATAGTTAGCTGGCATTTTAAGAAACTCCAACAAAGAGCGAAAGTACAACTCCATGTGAGGCATCTTTCGAGTTTCCTCTACAACGGCCATGCGCACGAGATTGAGGACTGTAAAAACAAGAGCTCCGCCAAGCCAAAGCACACCTGTATTTTTGAAGTCCTTTGCGGCTTTTACTTGCTTGATTTCAATGGCCATAAAACCAAGAATCACCACTGGCGAGGTTTCGTAGCTAAAGATAATAAACAAGAGGGCGACAACATCATTTAGGGACCAATTTTTTCTTCCATCACAATATTTTTTTAAAAGCAATAACGACCATAGAATTGTTTCATTCGCGATATTGAGAACGAGATTATTGCCGGGAAGTATTGTTGTGAAAAAGACACAAAGAGCAAGTATGGAATATAGACTTCTCTTTCTGAAGTATTCAGATAAAAAGAAAAAAGCAAAAGCATATATGAACACGACATAGGACGCTGAATATATCTCCCTCGCAAAACTTAGCTCTAAATTTGGAATTAGTTTTAGAGTCAGAACCAGTGGAAGTTGAACAAGGTAATTACTGAGTCTAATAGACGGGACATCATGGTGGAACCAGCGCCCATCAAAGATCTGTAGTAAAAAGTAGACCGAGTCAGACCGCAAAGATTTTTCACTTACAATCATTAACCCTGCGAGCAAGATCAGAGCGATAAAAATAAGAGTGGCGAGGGCTTTATGTAGCATGAAGAACTAGTCTAATTTCTAAATAAAAAAAGCGCCACAGTAGGCGCTTTTTAAATTCACGATTGTAAGTGAATGGCGGAGACGGTGAGATTTGAACTCACGGTACGGTAAACCGTACGACACCTTAGCAAGGTGCTGGATTAGACCGCTCTCCCACGTCTCCAAATTCTAATGGCGGAGGACACAGGATTCGAACCTGCGGACCCGTTAAGGTCAACGGTTTTCAAAACCGCCGCTTTCGACCGCTCAGCCAATCCTCCATAGAACGATCAAGATAATAAGTTCGAAGACGTTTGATGACAACCGGAATTTACTTTTGCCTACTGAGATACGCGAATTAATGCCTCAATTTCGTCGCGATCTCTAGCGCTTGGCATTAATGTTAAATAAGTTTTAAAGGATTCTGCCGCCAGAACGCCTTGACCAACTGCACGATACACATGACCCAATTCTCTGTGGATAAGGGGATTGTTTGGCTCTGCCTTAAGCGCTCGCAGTAATAGCTCTCTCGCCTGCTCATGTGAGTTTTGGCGACGCTTTAACTTGGCCAACCCAACCAAGGCTTCAACGTAACCATAATCAATTGTAACGGCTTTTTCTAAGTTCTTAATCGCTTGTGGATATTCATTTTTTTTAGCTAATACTTCGCCGGCTATATAATAACCTTGAGGTATCTTGGGATTACTCTTAATTTCTAATTCAGCGTACTCAAGGGCCTTGTCTAAATTATCCATCTCAAAATAGGACTTCGCGATGAGATAGTTGATCTTTGGATAGGTTTCCATTCGCTCCTTAACTAACTCATAGGCCTCGATTGATTGAGATAAGCGACCTTGCTTTGTAAGGTATTCGCCTATTTTAATATGTGTTGCGAGATCGCCTGGATTAATCTTAATCAACTCGCGTGCATAATTTAAAACTTTATCAGTTTGCTGGTTTAATTCAGAGGCATAGATCATGAAACGATAAAAACTTTCATCTTTAATTTCTTGTTGCTCTACTTTTTCGCGATAGAGATTGAACTCTTTAATCTGTCCTGACTTGTAATAGTATTTTGCAATCTCACCCAATATTTGTGGATTGTCTTTGTTTGAATTTAGAAGATCTCTTAGGTAACCAATTGCAGTATCGGCTCCGTCTTTATCATAAAGAGTTTGAGCGTAGAGAGCTTGGTAGCGAAGGTTAACTGGGTCAAGCATCAAAGCCTTGCTCAACATCAGTTTTCCATCTGCATATTTACCATTTTTTATATAGATTTTAGACATGAGAAAGAGATCATCATCGGCCAATGGATCGCGACTGACCGCCTCACCTAACCACTTAATCGCGGTGGCGTCATTGCCACTCACATAATAATATTTCCCCAGCATTGAGGCGTATTCTGGTGTGTTAATAGAACCTTCAACTTGCGCAAACTCATTTATCGCCGAGATAGCGTCACTAAACCTGAAAGATGTTATATAGGTATCAATGAGTCTCGTATTAATCTCTTTATTGGTCGGATAAGTCTTTTTCAAACGAAGGAGTGTACTTAGCGCCGCAGAGTAGTAACCCCGCTTGATTTGAATCTCTACCAACAATAAATTCGAATCAATATAAAGTGGATTTAAGTCAGAAGCTTCGATGGCGTAGACAAAAGCACTTTCCCAGTCGAACTCATTCATGGCAAAACGAGATTTCTTCATGAGCTCGTGGATTTTTGATTCTTTAATGAGCGCCTGTGAGGCTTCGTCTCCACCAACAGAGAGGCTGGCAAGCCTTGTTCGAAGATCCGGCGACTCTTGTATGTTAAGTGATTTTTTATAAAACTCTGCCGCTTTGGCCGAGTTACCCGAGAGAACGCTTGCATTGCCCATATGCTGTAAGAAGTCAGCAAAATACACAGGACATTGCTCTGCCTTAAGCCTTTCAATTTTTGTTAATATTTCTTGATAGGGCTTTATTTCCGCCGATCTCAAATAGAGCTCTGCTCGCTTAAGAAGCAATTCGACGCTATTTGGATAAGAACCAAGGCCTCTATCAATAACTTCTGCTGCCATAGCAAACTTTTCATCTAATTCGAGGTATTCTGACATATTGATATAGGCTTCGATTGGTAGGGGAGAAAGGTTCTTAATTTTGTCGAAGACTTCCTTTGCTTCAACTAGCTTTCCCGACTTTACAAGTGCTTCTAGATAGACCGCCAACATTGTCACCGTTGGTTTTTTAGAAACTCTTAAATAGTTCTCAATTATGTTCACACCTGTCAGATACTTTTTAGCATTGAGATAAAACTCTGCAGTCCCAATGGCAACATTGGCATCCGTCAGAAGCTTATCTTGAGAAACGCGAACAAGGTTAAAAAGTGTTGTCGAAGCTTCTAGTCTACTTTTTGCATTCGGATAAATTCGCGCATAGGTTAGTATAAGATAGCCCATGGCGGGGTTATTTTGAAATTTATAAAATAGCGAAACTCTGAATGACTTAGCTGCCGCCACTAGCGAGAGATAATCCTGTTTGGCCATCAACTCCACACCTTGGGCCAATGCCTGATTGGCTTTTTCCTCTTCAAGAAATTCGCCCTGACTCGGGAATTGTATAGATACTCTCTGAGGCTGAATCGGTTTTTCTTTTGGTGCTTCTTCATCAAAAAACAAAAACCAAAAAACGACAATAAAAGCAATAAGTACAACGGGCTTCATACCCTTCTTTTTTTCTGCTTCTTCTTCGTCCTCATCTTCATTTTCGATGTCTTCAAGATCATCCTCAATATTTAAGCCAGTGCTTTCAATCACTTTTTGTTTTGCGAGATGAACGATCTCTTTTTCTGCAGACTCAGCTTCTTTTGAGATGGTCGGTAGCATCGACCCAATATTGATGAACTCTGTGGCTTCATTTGTATCCAGCTCTTCTTCAGCTTCTTCGCTTTCAGCAACACGCTTTGCTTGATCTTCTATCTTTTGTTCAAGCATGCGCTTATTTTCTTCGAGGTCTTTTTTAATCTTGTTGGAGTCGAGAACTCTGGTGGCTTCTGGCTTATCCCCATCCTGTATATTTGGTCTTTTAATTACTCTTGTTCTTTCCAGCGAGGGAACGAACTCCTCTTTTGCTTGCGGCTCCTCTACTTTTGGAGCGGACTTATCAAGCTCTGCTTGCTTTTCCTGATAGCGCTTCTCCAGTTCATCATAGTCAATTTCAGGGCCCTGATCTTTATCAAACTTAAACTCACTTAGCTTTTCGTCTTCCTCTGAACTCGCCTGCTCTTCATTATTTGCAGCTGTCGTTTCAGATAGTTTTTCTTGTAGCTGCTTATTAACTTTTTTCTTTGGAATCATCATCTTTACGATAGTTGCTTCCGATGTCGTTTGCGTTTGATTGCCCTTACCTGATAGGCGATCATAAATTGCTTTATTAATTGATTCAAAGGAACCTAGCTGCTTCCAGTCGCCCGCAGGAAAAACTTGGCACTCACTTTGTTCATTGACATGACCGCGCTCAAACAGCTCAGCGATTTGTCCCGTAGAGAAAGGACCTACAATTCGCTTGTTTTCTAATTTAACCCTGTATTTGTCGGACATAGATTAAAATATACCAGAGGCTGGCTATTGCACCAAAGACACCCACAATATAGACAAATTGCGGCAATCTTTCCCCTGTTTTAACAGTAACTTGCCCTGTTTTCTCACAGTGACCGATTATTTTAATCAAGAAGAACAGCTGAGCACTCAAATTGAGTATGAGGATATAAACTGCTGGTACTCCAATTAAATGAGTTTTGATATATAAAAATTGTAACAAGATAATAACTAACCCCAACACTCCTGCAATGTATTGATCATGTTTTTTAGGTGCTTGTTCAATTTTTAAAAGCATCGCAATACCAATGAGCATAGCGAGCAAGCCAGTTATTTCACTCAGGCCAAAACTCGAATCAATATAAATTCCTGCCGTTGTAAAACCTACATTCAAAAGAGCTAACCGCAGTACTGTCGTTCCGTTTTGCTCTTTTTGTCTTCCGAGGTAAATAGTGTAAATGCTAGTTGCGATCAATGCTCCGACAATCAAATTATTCACTATAAGAGCGTGCTTAGCCGTTAATCCTAGAAGGTGTTGGTCAATAAAGAATTTAAAGAAGATGGTTAGAATAAACAGGCTAGCGTTGGCGTAGGGTGAAGCATTTTTGTCCTGATACCAAAAAAGTCCATAATAAAACACAACAAACAGTCCACAGGCCATAAGAAGGATATCACTATTCTTGTTTTGATAGACACTCGACAATGCAACTGATGTGATGAGCGCCGCAAACAAGGGTAAAACCTTGGCCATATTGCTGCGCCCATTGATAATAAATTTACCCACCAGAGTCAGCGCTGCAATCATTTCCACGAGACCGGGCTCAACCCAATTTGCACAGGCAAATGCAGCGACAAGAATACTGGCGTTTAAAAGCGAGTCTGCCCCACGCTTATTATTGTACTGGGTCAGAATTATGAGCGTAAGAGAAACGAGAGAGTACATAATGTCTGGGTTGAAAATATAGCTAAGAGTACAGGCGCATATAATCGTTAAGACACTCTTGATCCAGCCTGAGCCTAGGCGGTTTCCAAAGTGAGTCACCAACATTAAGCCGCTCAGAGTGAGACCCGCGACAACCTGAGTCTCTAACATAGGGGCTCCAGACGGTTCTTATCATTTAGAATATAAAGTAGTCCGATAAATATAATGGTAATTAGTGTCAAATCACTAGCAACTATTAAGCAAGAGAAAAGCGCGAGAATTGCGGCATATGATCTTAAGGTTTCTGCATTTTTTTGAAATTGACTTGCAAGACATATGAGAAGCAGTGCTGCTAACTGCCAAGTATGAAATGGCGAGACGACAAGTCCAAGCAGAACTGCTGTTTGCAACGTTTTTTGTTTTTGTGATGACATAAGTTCAATCACAAATACTCCCAAAGCGGCATAGGTAATTAGACCACTGTCTATCTCCAACGCAAGAGCAGTTACTATAAATACGCCAAAGAGCATCACTGATTTTTCACTTAAACTGGCAATGGCACCAAAGATAAAGAGTGACCATATTAAAATGTGTGAGGAAGCGATATCAACTGGAATGATATTCAGAGCAATTGAACAAAAGCCAACCTGTGCAACGAGAGTTGAAATTAACGCGAGGGCGGTCGTTTTCTCGGACTTTATTAATACAGTTAAAGTTTAGAGGGTTAACAGGACAACATAGAACGTGCTGGAGATATTTGGATAGAAAGATGTCATCAACAATACTGCCGCCATTATAAGCACTTCACAAATGTCTCTCCTTAAGCTTACACGCCCAGGAATTTGGAGCAG
>PBCC01000024.1 GCA_002716825.1 Halobacteriovorax sp.
CGCCCGTCTCCTCCACTTTCTTGCGTCAAAATCGGAAACGATTTTGATGCATTGAAAGTAGCTAAAGTGAGTCTAGCGTAAGCGCAGGCGAACGACGCGTATAAGAAACCCAAGCAATATGCTTGGGTTTTTTATTTTATATAGTGCGGATTTAATTCAGTGTGTTTCGTCGTTAGTTTTTTTTAACTCTATCTTGATCAGAAAACTTGTATTGAAATTATTAAAATTAAATAACTTCTATAATGGCGTGATTTCTTTATACTTGTTTAGATGCATTCACAAAAATTAACTTTCCCTTTAAGCGCTATTGCTCCACGACTTGTTCTTGTGATCGTGATTACCTTTGTTGCCTCATTGGCAATTGGGATTTTAACTTTTGATTTGATCGATAATAATAAGCGTGTCATTGATGAGATGATCCATGTTAATGAATCAAAAAATAGAGTCATCTACTATGACGAGTCATTAACTCATTCAGCTTTTATGTACTCCCATACTTCTGATGAAATGTGGAAGAATCGTTACTTAGAGCATTCAGAGCTTTTAGATAAAGAGCTCGATTTTTTAATTGATAAGGCCCCGTCTATCCAATCAACACTAAATATCAAAAGTACAAAACAAGTTAATGAATCGTTGCTGGCACTTGAAAGTAAAGCTCTCAGACTTACTCAAAATGGAGATAAGCTTCTGGCTCAAGAAGTTTTAAATTCAGAAAGCTATCATCTCTATAAAAGTACTTATAGCCATAAAATCAAAGAGTTTGGTTTATCGGTTGATAGAGAAATTAATCTTGCTGGTAAAAATATTAATCAGCTTAATAAGTCCTTGCTGCTGGCAATTTTTCTACTTATTTTGATTGCGCTTGGAGCGTGGATTTATCTCTTTGTTCGCTTAAACAAATCAGCACAAGAGGTACAAAAAGCAGCTCAGGCTAAAACAGACTTTTTGGCCGTTATGAGTCACGAGATCAGAACTCCTATGAATGGGGTTTTAGGCATGGTGAACCTCCTTAATGAATCTAGGTTAAGTGATATTCAAAGAGAAATGCTTGGTGCTATTAAGTCATGCGGCGATTCGCTCATGACAATTCTTAATGATATTTTAGACTTTTCTAAACTTGATGCTGGTAAGTTCGAGCTCGATGCCACTAATTTCTCGATCCAAAAATTACTGAATGAAACGGCCTATCTTTCATCATATAAGCTATCTCGAAAAGGCGTTGATCTCAAAGTTCAGGTTAATGATAATGTTCCTGAGTATTTTTACGGTGATGGCAATCGCCTTCGCCAGATTGTTGGGAACGTCCTCTCAAATGCGGCGAAATTTACAAAAGAAGGTGAAATCATCGTTGAGATAAGCGCCGGCGAAATTCGAGGTAGAGACTTTCAGGCAATCATTTCAGTCAAAGACACAGGTATTGGAATTAGTCTCGAAGATCAGGAGCGCTTGTTTGATGCCTTTTCACAGGCAGACTCTTCAGTAACTCGGAAATATGGTGGTACCGGGCTAGGCCTTGCAATCATTCACAAGCTTGTAAGTGTTATGAAAGGTTCAGTTAGGCTCAATAGTGTGCCAGGTGAAGGCACAGATATTTCGATCACAATTCCATTTCAAATTGGAACCAAGCCACTTGAGCCCAGCTGTGATGAGGAGAAATCAATTACTATTGCCACTACTAGTGAGCCGCCTGTTCATAAAATATTACTTGCTGAAGACAATCTTATTAATCAAAAAATCACGACGATGATGCTCGAGAGACTAGGTTATAGTTGCGATATTGCCTCTAACGGTATTGAAGCCTTGGCTGCGCAAGACAAGTGTAAGTACTCAGTCATTTTAATGGATATGCAGATGCCGGAGATGGACGGTATTACGGCAGCTGAAAAAATCATTGAAAAATATGGCGCTGAGGCACCTCATATCGTTGCTTTAACGGCCAATGTTTTTAAAGAAGATCGTCAGCGCTGCCTTAACGCTGGAATGAAAGAATTTATTCCTAAACCTATTGATATTGAGTTGTTAAAATCTGTTCTTTATAAAGTCGCCGGCATGGAACTTCCTGAGAGTTCAGATCAGTCCTATGTTAACCAAGACCTTCTAAAACGAAACTTTCTTGGTGATATAAAACTCTTCAAAGAAGTGGTCGAGATGTTTAGTGAAGAGCTTCCAGAGACGTTAAAAACGTTGTCGAGTTCTATCGAGACGGAAGACTTTTATAAGCTTGAAAGAGCAGCCCATACACTAAAAGGGCTAGCTCGAAACTTCGGCGCCATGAGTATCAGTGAAACGGCCTATGAACTAGAACGCCTGGCTCGCACCCATAGCATGGTCGGAGCAGAGCATTTGGTTAAAAAGCTGACCTACGAGTGCAATATGCTCGATATAGAACTGGCGAATAGCGATTTTAGCCAAACTTTGTCATGAATAATATTCAGGCCCTCTTTTAGAAATATGTGAAAAGTGTAAAAAGAACCATCTAAACGATATTGATGGGACTGACCGATGAACAAGCTTTTCAAACTACTTTCGCTATCAGGCTTATTGCTTTCTACTGAAGCTGTGTTGGCCATGAGCGATCATGAACTGGCACAGGCCATGAATCAAGATATTGCAAAGTATATGAGTGTGGTTAAGGCGCCCAAGCTACTTTTTCATTGGGTTGATGCCAGCGATATTAATCCAAAAGGTGAGTACAATAAACGGTATGAGGCCACGGCTGCTCATTATACTGATTATGTCACCAAGCAGGGGAGAAGAATCTACAACAACCGCCGAAGCGGAGATAGCGATATTGAAGGGCCAGGACTTTATATGGCCTCTGATCCACTAGTCTCAAGAAGCTATGGTGGGCAACGCTCATACGGACTTATTGTAGGAGTTCTTCGCGTTGGAGCAAAAGTTTTGACGGGCAGTGGGATGAACCTTTCGATTGCACCTCAAATTAAAAATGAAATTTCCAAGCGCGGCTGTGTTGCTTATTCATACGAGAGCATCCTCGATACCTTTGATAAAACATGTGCCAAAGTTAAAAAACTTCTTGTCGGTAAAGACGCTTCTTTTGCAAATGGACGAATCTATTCTTGGGGTTCAAATCATGTGAGTGGTTGTTCACAGCGTATCGTTGATAGAGATATTAATTTTCCCGCCTCTATGTCTTCGTATCGTGATCCCGAAACATTTGTTGTTTATAATTCGGAACTCTTTAGTAAAGTTTACGGATTCACTCATCAGAGTCTTGGAGATGGAGATAGCTTTTCACAAGAGGTCTTATCTTATTTAAAAGGACTCGAGTTAAGTAGTGGAAAAGAACTATTGCCTGATCTGCAAATGGAAAACCCTTCTATCGCTGCCAAGTCTAGTGGTCAGGTAAAGAAGTTTTCCTTACAACATATCTTAGGTTGCGTGGAGTAATTTATTTAAACTGTATTTTTTTAGACTTTTATAAGACAATACACAAATGAATTATCCACGCTTTGTAAATTCTCAGACCTACTATTCTATTGATAAATCCAAGTCTGATATAGACCAGCTGGTTAATCTGACCGAAATTTTAAAAAAAATTAATGTTCTCACGACTTCAAACTTTGATTCATTTGATGAATTAATTCAAAAATTCCTCTCAACAGGAGTGCGAATTTTTGGACTTGAGTTTGGAATTGTTTCTAGAATAGACGGTGAAGATTATATTGTTTGCAACGCGGTTTCACCGGATAACGTCATCAAAAAAGGTGACATTTTCACGCTTGAAGGAACCTATTGTCGTGAAGTATTTAAATCAAAACAAATTCTCGGCTTTCCTCATGTCGGCGAATTAGAAGAACTTAAAGGACATCCAGTCTACGTCAATATGAAGCTTGAGGCTTATATCTCGGCTCCTATTTACTTTGAAGGGGAGATCTACGGCACGCTTAACTTCTCTTCCACAAAAATTCGAGCTCACGGTTTTTCAGAAGTTGAGCGTGACCTAATTGGTTTGATGGCCAACGCGATTGGCGCTTTTCTTGAAAACGAAGCCAAGGAAGAAAAGTTGATTCAAGCAAACGAGCGCATGAAGCAGCTTGTTGGTATTGTGGCCCATGACCTTCGAAACCCTTTAGGTAATATCATAGGAATCAGCGATATCTTTGATGAACTAGGCGATGAAGAAAAAGCTGAAATGCTTGCGGCCGTAAAGACGTCGGCCGAGTCAGCTCTGGAGATGGTTCATAGTATTCTTGAAATGGCCGCCTTGGGTACGGGAAAAATTGAACTGAATATTGGTCAATGTGACCTTTCCCAAATTATTCAAAATGTGTATCGACGTTATCAGGCCATTGCCGAAAATAGGAAGATTAGGTTTGATCTCGATATAGAAGAAGACTCTATTTTAAGTGCCGATACAAATCGACTGACTCAGGTGATTGATAACTTAATCTCTAATGCCATCAAGTATTCGCTTCCAGACAGTACTGTAAAGTTAGTCTGTAAGTCGCACGGCGGACTTATTCAATTTAGCCTTGAAAATGAGCGAGCAAAAGGCAGTAGCGTGAAGCCTGCTTTTAATGTCGAAAGCTCCGTTGGTATCGGCTTAGAGTTAGTGCGTGAGATTTTAAAACTTCACGGTAGCGAGCTTGTCCTAGATCAGGATGACACCAAGTATTTGGCTTCTTTTTCGCTTAAAAAGTAAAAAGCATTCCAAGCTTGATGAGGTTTGAGGCATACTTTACTTTCTTTTCACCACTTTCCCAGGCGATGGACTCTCTGGCCACTGAAGCAAAGATTTGTTTGTCTTGTTCGTAAGTCTTGCTGGCGCTAAGTTCAACAATTGTATCGCCTGAACTATCCAGTCTTACGCCAAAAGCTTTATCATTTCTGGTTCGATTGCTTACTGAGTAATCAAGGCCTGCACTAAAACTATACTGATCATTCAATTGGTAGCTTAGTCTTGCGCCTGCAAAAAGATTCTTTTGTGTGACATGACCTACACGATCAAGCGCGAGGCCTTCAAAGTTGAGGTTTCTAACGGCGTAGGTGAGACTTACGTCGACACTGAATTTGTCTATTTGGTAAGCATCGAAACTTCCACCAAGACTCCAATCGAGTTTAGATGATGAAAAATTAGCCTTCTCTTCAATGATGTCCTTGGAGAGATCAAGTGCCGCTGAAAAAGCACTCGTGATTTTTTTACCAATTCCGAGTTCGACTGATTGAATGTCGCCTTCACTCTGGTCATTACTGCTATGGAGGTTAGTGTTTTGAATCGCAATCTTTGCATAGATTGGTCTTGAGTCTTTATTGGCATTGATTTGGTAGGTGTTGACTCGTTCAATGGCCGAACTCGAGGTCGTCACTTCATCTGAAGCGTGGATAGCTGTGCTAAGTGCGAGACTGACGAGAATGAATAGCTTTGTAGTCATCTAAAATACCCTTTATTACGGGGATATTTTAACATGACGCCGTGCAGTATATGGATAGCTTGTAAAGATTACAGGATTAGCCGGTTTTTTTGAGCACGATCGAGATCGAAGTCTTGTCTGTGGCTTCCTCTGTATTTTTTAAAAACATTCGGTGAAGGGAGAGAAGATCTGTATTTGTAATCATACTGTATTCGTCGATCAGAATCTTGCTGGCATAGGACATAATTTGCAATGGGTTGGACTTCGCCAGGGTTACATCGACAAGCTTCTTAATAACTCTTTTAATATTGTTATCGAGCCAGTTCAAATGTTGGGCGGCCAGGGTTTCAATCTCAGTAACGGATTTATTATATAATTCATTTTCGATTTGTTTTGCGGCCAGGGACTTAAGACTTTCCCATGAGGTTGCCTCAAGTTCTTGGTTCACAAGAGCAGATATTATTTTTTCTCGCATGACTTCCGACATATCGATCCTCAGATTACCTGATCATATCGGTTATATGGGGCTCAAACTTAAGGGTCTACAGGCGCTCTACCAGATCTAAATTGGGTATATGTCCTTTTTGTGATCCTTCCTCATTGATGAAAAGGCGATGGAGTACGAGTAAATCTTCGTAATCAATCTTGCTGTATTCACTTTCTAGGCACTTAGTGGCGTAGTTGATGGTTTCTGTGAAGTTGGCATTAACGAGGACTGATTCTGAAAGCTCGCAAATGGTGTTTTTCATATCGAGTTGTATGTCGATGTGCAATTCGTGAAAAAACGGCTCTAACTGCTCAAGCGAAAGGGTTGAATAGAAAGACTCAAGGTGCCTCTTAGCTAGGTCTTGAATGGCTTGCCAGGGACTTGTCTCAAGCTCCCTTTTAATCAATGCACTTTTAATAAACTCAACATTAGATAAATCCATTGGGGCTCCAGTTTAGAATCTCCTTACATTACTATTATCGGTGATCTAGGGGACTCAATGTTGATTCTTGACGCCAAAATAGTGACAAATGAGTCCTGTTTAGTCCCGCAGCGGTTAAATATATTTAACTCTATATATTTTAGTGACTGCCGATAGGTAACTTATGAAGAAATGGTCATTTATTGTCATTCTATTGAGCCTTTTCGTTTTAGCTTTCGTGATCAACTCTGATCATGAAGAAGTCGCCGTGGTTTCTGATTCGGGTACTCCTCAGGCGTTTGAACCAAAGAAAATGAATCAAACAGATGAGTATAATCGTGTTCACTCAAATCATAATCAAGCTCAAAAAGTCAGCAAACTAACTCCAAGTGAAAGACTTAAACCTAAGGCCTTAGGTGCAGAGTACAGCGATAAGGCCCGAGGCCCATCTTCGATTGAAAGTTATTTTCATGACGAGAAAGTTTCAATAGATGGAAGTCCTTATCTTGTTTCCCAAACATTGCGAGTTTTACCAAGTCATCTATTTGATTCTCGTGACGGTAGTGTTGTTACAAAGATCTCGGGCTATATCTTTTTTGAGTCAACCAATCTCTCTCTTGGTCAGCCAGCGCTATTTAATGAGAGGAAAAAAAGTCTTTCTATTCTAACAGGGCGGTTGCTGCTCTCAAACATGAATTTAGAAAAAGCCCAGTCGATTGCTAGCACTATCGGTGCCGAGCTCGATACATCCATGGCCCACCTCAATGTCTATGCGTTGTCCTATACGAGCGATGTCCTAGCTCTGCAAAATGAAGTGGGACAAGGAAGCGTCGCCGAGATTGTTCATGGAGTTGTCCATGCCAAATAGAAGTCACGCATTTATGGTGCTCATGCTCGTACTTTGTTCATGTGTGCCAAGTCCAAAAGCAAACACTAAAAAAACTGCCAATGCTAATGAAGGGCCAACCGCTCCTGCGGCAACACCAACAGCATCGCCAACCATCACTCCAACTCCAACACCAACGGCAACTCCGACACCAACACCTACGGTCGCTCAGATTGACCCGCTCTTGGTTCATGCTTGGCATATTAATAATACCGCTCAATCAGCCTTCTCAGCGAATGGTGGGATTGCCGGCTTTGATACAAATTTTGGGTCAACAACACTCACTGGCAGCGGAGTTCTTGTCGCTGTATCAGATAATGGTGTCGAGAAAGAACAAGAAGATCTGGCAAGTAATTTCAATTTAGCTTTTTCTAAAAACTATGCCTCGGCCAATGCCAATTGGTATGCCGACCCAGTGCCAGATGGCGAAGCCCATGGCACCGCCGTTTCAGGTATTATCGCTGCAAGCGCAGGCAATGGCATAGGCTCGAGGGGAATAGCGAGTAATGCTTCTATTGCCGGGTTTAAGTATGTGGGACTGCCAATAAATCAAAGCATGCAAGTCGATCAAGCTAATGGAAATTACGATATTTTTAACTATAGTTATGGTGGCTACAGCTGTTATTTTGATCGCTCAAGTACATCTTATATCTCTCAACTTGAGTATGATGCTAAAAATCTTAGGGCAGGGCTTGGTGCTATCTATGTCAAAGCCGCCGGCAATGAATATGCTTCCTATAATAGTGACTGCGATTCTAGTATCGAGTCAGCTGATGACACCTATTATTTAGGCAATGCTACGTTAGAGCAAGTTCACTCCTATCCATGGATGATTGTGGTGGGGGCCTTTAATGCAAATGGTGTTTCATCAAGTTACTCGACCCCAGGTTCTAGTCTTTGGATTAGTGCCCCAGGTGGCGAGTACGGCCAAAACTATCCCGCCATCATCACAACTGATCTGAGTGGCTGCGATCAAGGATATTCTAAGTCGACTAGCACTCGAAATGCTTTTGAGGCCGGTTCGAGTGATAACGTAAACTGTAATTACACGAGCACCATGAATGGAACTTCATCAGCGACCCCTGCCACAAGTGGGGCCATCGCTCTTCTTCTTGAAGCCAATCCAGCACTTACTTGGCGTGACATAAAATATATTTTGGCAAAGACTGCTGAAAAGATAGATCCAACTAGAAATAATATGAATCATCCGGGTGGACGAAACCTTGCCGGTCATATTTACGAGCCAGGTTGGATCACCAATGCAGCTGGATATCACTTCCATAACTGGTATGGATTTGGAGCAGTGGACATTACGGCCGCGACAGCAATGGCGAGCGGCTTTAGCTCCTCCTTAGGAAGCTTTAAAGAGGCGAGTGTTAACTCGGCCAGTGTTCTAAATTTAGGGATTCCGGATAACACTGCTTCAGGTGTTGAGCATTCTCTCAGCTTTCCCAGTAATTATATTATCGAGGCGGTACAAATCAAGCTCAACGTTACCCATCCGTTCGTTGGCGACTTAGGTGTAGAGCTAACATCTCCGGCCGGAACAAAAAGTCGTTTGATGTTAATCAACAGTGGCATTTTGGTGTCTGATATTAACGTTGAAGTCTTACTCACAAATGCGTTCTACGGAGAAACATCAGCAGGTAGTTGGAAGCTGAAGATCGTTGATGGTGCGACAGATGATATTGGCAGCTTAAATAACTGGACGCTCAAGGTCTACGGCCACTAAGGGCATGGCAAGGTTTTAAAGAATGTCGAAAGCAGAGCCTGGTTTTGCTTGGCCGTCTCACCCTGCGGGATCATGGCCTTTAAGGCTATAGCGCTACCGTCTTTGCAGTCCTGAAACTTTACAACTTCTTTAAAAGACTGAGCATTAAAGTCAAACGAATAAGAGATCTGAACGGCTAGATCTTTCTCTTGGTAAACGAATTCGGGCTTATATTTAGCCCCGGCATTCACTGATAATAACCATTCTTCTTTACTCTTAAGGTATTGCGCTTCAAACTCCGAAACGTCTTTACCCGGGTATTTGAACGGGGCAAGGTAGACTGAGATGACGAGTCGTGGCTCACTTTTTGTTGCGTCAAAAAATACAAGAGCATTATCTTGTGGGGCTTTGGCTTGCCAAGATTTAGCAAGCGGTAGATCAATTTTTTTGCCCGCTAAAACAAATTCTTCAGCATTAGCGTTTACAGTAAACATTAAAAAAGCAATTGTTAGTTTTTTAATCATTATTTTCTCGTGTCAATCCTTGTACGCACAAACTCATTCTACCTTGGTTGATCAAGATGGGGGAGTGGGCAATGTTTTTTATAATAACAACCAGTACTTCCAGTGCATGGCCAAAAAACACTGCAAGGTTGAAGACCAAGCCTCGACTTACGCTATCTTTATCAAGGATATTCATACCAAAACAGTTATTCCAAATTTCTTAGATTGCAACGAAGATGGCTCTGGCTCCATTAGTATGTCTGAATCACTGATTGCTCCTTTTAATGAAGCGATTCAAGGTGGTGAAGCTTGCTTTAATCCTGAGTTAGCTCAGCCAGATATCGAGCCTGGTTTTATAACCAAGTCGTTACAGGCCATTCAAGCTTATGAAGGTGAGTGTCCAAAAGATGATCGAAGCTGTTCCAAGCAAATATCTGATCTCTTTGTACAAGACTTCAAAAATACTGTTTCACTTTTTAAGTCTAAAAAAAGTGGAGACTCAACACAAACAGACATGGGCTGTTTGACTAACATGCTGACGAATCTTAAAAACTCTTTATTTTCAACCGTGAAGCTTTTTTTATGGGATGCCCCGAAGAAAATTTTAGAGATTGGAAAGAATACTTGGAATTATCTTTTTTCAAAAGAAAAAGATACATCGACTTCAATGCTTCTTTCTTCTGTCATGTCCAAAGATATGGCCGATGCCCTATCTAAGTGGGATCTGGCAAAATTTTACTCACTGCTTAGGAAAAACTTCTTTAATTTTCTTGGAAATCTTCGTGAGTTCTACACAGAGCTTCTTGGTTGTACCCAGTGGGAAGCAAAGCCTTATGAGTCCGAGTGTTTGAAAAAGACGAATTGGTCTTGTCCTACTTGTGAGTCGGTTACAAACTTTATGTGTGGCCTTGGCGGTCAACTTGGCACAGGTTTCATGCTAGGAGGCATGCTAGGTACGGCAAAAGGTATTTTACAGATGAGTCAGATGAAAAAGGCCATTAGCCTTAACCCCAAAAAGTTTGGAGTAAATCCCGACGCTATCAAGCAAATTTCATCCAGAATGCATATTGATAAAACATTAAAGGACGTTAAGGTTAAGTCCCAGACCATGAGGTATCGCGCATCTGTCTATACAAGACCTGTCACAGCAGTGCTCTCTAGTTTAACCGAAGAAATTAAGCTTCTCTCAGGCATTGGCAAAAACTTCAAAAAATTTGTCTCACTTAACCCAGTCACCATGCCATATCATTTGTCCTATCAGTACTCTAAAAGACTTGGTTTTAACCGCGCAGGTGAGAGGGTTATGAGTCGCTTTGGTAAAGGCTCGTCGATCTATCTCGGTAAACGATATGCGATGCACTTTTCAACGATCTCTGAGAAGTTTGCAGCAACGGCAAAGGACTTTTACAAAATCCGCGGGGCTAAATTCAATAAAACGATCTACGACGATATTACTTCAAGATATCTAGATAATGTTGCTGAACACACGCGAAAAATGGGTATGAAAGTCGAGCGTGTGCCCGGTGAAGCGATGCTTAGAATTGAAAAGAATGGCGAGGTTTTTAATTATAAGCCTAACTTTAAAAGACAGATGGATGTGGCGGAAAATTTCTCTTTAGAGGATTTTACCCGTCAACTATCCGCCAAGGACCCGATCCTCTATAATTCCACGTTGGTGGCCACAGCTCCAAGAATGCCAGGCTTTTTAAAAGAGATGCACAAAAAAGCAGCGGCAGTGAAGGATATGGTAACCATAAGCGCTGATAGCTTCGATGGTCTGCTCTATCTTGGACACTTTGGAACTCAGGTCTCACAGGCAGGGCGAATTGAAGATTGTCGTGACCATTTGAACGATGCTGAATATCTCGAAATGCATAAACTAGAAGAGTAATAAATGAAGACTGTGCAATTCTATTTTTTGATTTTGTTTTCATTGCTTGGTTGCTCTCCAGTACATGAGCGAGCTCCGGCTTCTGACTTTGAAATCAATCCAACTGTTATACAAGAGACATTTGATATTCCTAGACTAGAAATAGCCCAGGGTGAAACCCCATCTTGGAGCGTCATCAGTGACCAAATCCAAAGTGGTTTGAAATCGATTGAGCACGTGACTGGCACGAATCAGCTTGTTGTAGAACAATCTCGAACTCAGCTACCTCCAAATATTAGTGCGCGAATTGTTCCTAATATCACTGAGGACGGAAAGTTTGTCATAACGATTCAGCACTCCGACGATTCAAAAGGAACACGTGCGGCCGTAGAGGCCATCTTTGAAAAGCTTAATGATAAGACTGTTCTTCAGACCTATTATGACTTTTTTGAATGGGCCTATAATATAAAGCAAGGGGATGCCGATTCCATCGCCAGCTTCCATAAAATAAAAGCGCAGGCCATTTCAGGTTTAGATTTAGTTGATAGCGCTGAATCAGCCCGAGTTAAAGAGGAAGTCGAGATACGTGCTCAAGATCTTGAAGAATTATCAAAAAATATTAAACGCGAACGTAGATTGTTAGAAAAATCTCGTAAGGATTTACTTAGCGAGCTTGATCGAGCTGATGAAGCGGAGCAATTAAAGCGTTTAGTTGCTGAAGGCAAGCGCTCTGAAGTGGCCGATCTACTTGAGAAGTATTTACCACGAGAACAAATGACGCCATTTGAATCACGCTTTTGGGATCAAATGGTTGATGTCATAAGAAATCCTGTGCCTGTAAAAGATAGAGTCTTAGTTTTTAGAGGAATTGATGAAGATATGGTTTATGGAAGTATGGGAAGTGCTGGCAAAGAGTTGACCAAGGAAGAGGCAGTAGCGAGCTCAAAAGCTTTCATGATGTCGTCAATGATGACTAAAAATCAAGGGACCTGGAATAGACGACTTAGGTCGCTTCAGACCATGAATGATAAATTCTTAGGCTCACATAATTCTACTGGTTCGAGTGAGTGGACTCAGCACTTTAGGATTTCTACTTTCTTCAAACAGCACAGTCGAAATCCTCAAGGTAGTCCTTTTTTATCGTTTACTCCCAAGATTAATGTAGCAGTTCAGTTTGGGCGAAAGCGCACGGCGGCTTACTTAGTTGACCCACGCGCTCTCCTTGCTAATGCGACTACCGGCTATACAAGTGAGTTTGAGTTTCTAACCAGTCTTGTTACTTTCCCCGATGAACTCGTCGACATCTATGATGAGGGTCTTCATGGTGTTATGGATGCTAGCGCCAGAAAAGAGAGATTTTTATCTAAAACACGCGAGATTGTTGATAGCGATGAGTCATTTAATCGTATTAAAACGGTTTTTGACCATTTTAATTCATTTCAAGATGTGGCCCAACTTGAAGCCAATGTTAAGAAAGAGGGTTTCTTTTCAAAAGTTATGTCTTACTTTAAAAAGAAACCAGTCGTTGTAGCGGAAGCGCCAGTTGATCCAACTGCAAAAAGCTGTACTTACGTTTTGAAGTTTCTTTGGAACCTTTAAACTTTTGTAATCTCTAGGGTTGAGCAGGCGAGTGTGATCTTTGAGTCGAGCTCGATGCCTTTAAGAATTCCAGTGAAGAGCTTATCTTTAGTTATTCGTCTTTGCTTATAATCAACGACGTAGCGAAGGGTGAAATTCATCCAATTTTCATTGGCCGTCATTGTTACCATATTTCTAACACGCGCATCTTCGACCATAAATTTATTAACGAGAGAGCTCCACTTATCAAGCGAGGCATCCTCAATATCTTTAACAATATGATTGGCCACACTTTGCATAAGCTCTTTTGTTTTATCTATGTCGCTGCCGTGGCGAATGGGGATAGTGATCTCATCCCAAAGAAACGGAAACTCACTCGAGTAGTTAAAGACTGGATCTTTGAATACGAAGCTATTGGAGATTCTAACAATGCGTCCGTTATAAAGGTCACCATCGACCCAACCTCCAATTTCCATCATGGTGGTTCGAAGAATACCGATGTCGATAACATCGCCCCGAATTCCACCAAGCTGAACACGATCACCAATCTTGAAGAAATCGCCAAAACTTATCGCCGCCCAGCCAGCTATACTGGCGATAACTTCTTGTAGTGCGAAGGCGATACCAGCACCGGCAACACCAAAGGCCATGGTTAGTCCTGAGAGTTTCTCGTTATATGTAACGGTTACTCCCAAAACAAAAACAAAGGTTGCGATGAAATTAATCGACTTTCTAGTGCGATATTTAAGCGTATTACTAGTAATTCTTTTATTGAAATAATTGATTACAGACTTCTTGATAAGAAGAATGATAATTCCCACAACAATAAGGCTCACGATCTTGCCAATGGTGGGATCAAAAATAAGCTTATAGATTTCATTCAGGATTTGCTCGCTCACCATTTTAGCCGCCTATTTTCTTCCATCGCAATGATTTCTTATCGAGAATACTTGTGACCTTATCAATTTCAGAAACATGAACTTCAATAAAGTCACTTTTATAGGCACCACCAGCACCCAGCGACTTTTTTAGTAATGAAGCGAGATCTTTGCACCATTTTTTATTTGATGGGAGGCCGGTGATCTCTATCATGGCGCGGCCTTTGCCGGAGGTGAGACGTCTTAATAGCAGTTCAATTTTCTTTTCATCAACTGGGCGATCATTGGATTGTTGACCCTTTTTTCGCAGGTCACCATCTTCATCGCTCCAAACTAAACGTGCATCTTTCATAATAGGTCCTTATACGGTAAGACTAACATGATAAAAACCTTTTGAGGATGCTTGAAATGTCAGAGATGGACTTTGATTTTAGGGACCAGATCCAAACCACTGATTGGTACCCCCTTGAGATTCACTATAAAAATAATGCACTTTTTATGGTTTCTGCAAAGCTAAGTTTAGCCGAGGTGGCCAAGTCAGTAGCAAAAGATGAAAAGTCTTTGATCGAAAAATGGATTGAAGACGGCCTGATTTTTAGACCGCCAGAGGATCTGGTTGAAGACCAGCGCAAGGATCAATATAAAGTTTTTGCAAACTTTATCATCGTTGCGCCTTATGTATTTATTCAGTCAATCAGATCAGAATAGACTTTATAGCGGCCAAAGATGGGCACTTGCATCTCAAGTGCTAATTGGCTCCAGCCAGTTGATCTAATTTCTGGGTGATACCAAGCCTCGAGTTCCCATTTGCTACTTTCAGGTACGAGTTTCACGTGATGTGAATCTGTATAGCGTCCAATGTCCTCTAGGCCAAGGTGCTCTAAAGTTGCACCTTGATTGATCGTAGGACCTGAATCGGATAAAGCCTGATAACCAAGCTCGGATAAGAACTCAATTGGCAAGGTCGCGACAAAAGTACCGCTTCTATATTCGCTTGGGACTGGAACTAGAGGTTTTGGCTTAATTGTATATTTAATCTCGGCATCAAAGTCGTTTTGGCGCTGCTCTTTGATTTCAATGGTTAGCTCGCCACTGCTATGGAGGCGACCTGGACGCATTTTGTGATGGATAAGTTCAGCACTGGCATTAAGACAAAATAGAACCAGAACTAGGCTGATTAAAGACTTCATTTAGACTCCGTTCATAATGAAATTGAGAAACAACTTTAAAATGCAAATCATGACATGGCTAGGGCGCTGACCCGATAACTTCTTAAAGTGAAAAACTCGGTTATAGGCGTGATGAATCTTTTGCCTACAGCGCGTCACTCTAGCACAGGGTAAACTAGGAAAGACTTTTGGAGGTCAACATGAAATTTCTTGCGTCCACACTTCTTATTGCGCTCACACTTACTTCTTGCAAAGACCAAGCTCCGGATCGCTTAAAAGACTTAATGAAAAAAGATGGATCAGCTCCCGTCTATAAGTCTTTTTCTGAAATTACTCCAGTCAATCCTGTGCCCGCTAAGTTTAATCTTAGTATCGGAAGACTCTTAGTCATGGCGCTACTTAAAAAACAGAGCATGAAATATGAGATTGTGCCGGCCAGTGAATATAATGAAACTGAAAAGAAGGTCATGAAGTTTTATCATCACCCAGGACTTCTTAAATCGTTGAGTCTTCTGTCTTATGCAAGACAAATTAAAGCGGATCATCCTTATAGAATTAATCCATTCGTTCCCTTTGCCACCAGAAGATCAGAAAACGCTATGATTGAGCAAATGGGAGTTGGCCCAGCCGCAGTGGTAAGCGATTTATTTCAATTAAAAGGACAATATCAAGGCATGATTACCTATCGAGACCAAGGTGTTGATCAAAAGGCTGAAGTGAGCTTCTCGCCTAAGTCACTGCCAATGTCGGGCCTCATGTTTCTGATGGATCATCAAGTTTTTAGCTTAGACGAACTGGTTAATAACCCAGAGCTTAATGTGCTTCAAGATGTGATCATTCATGAATTCACACATATATGGAATAACGAAATTCTCGATGAAGAAACTAGAAATATCCAAACCATAGAAAATAATAAAACCGAAGTTGGACATGATACGCAAATCGTTTCTAATTCTTACTTGGCATTTTCTGAGGGCTTGGCCGAATCATTCGAAGCTTTGTATGGAACAGCAGCTTCAAAAATTATGAATATGACAGATCGTGAACGTGAGGTTTTCTTTGGCAACTTTACCGCAAATATTTCAAAGTCACTCGAGTTCTTGGCCAACCGTCAGACGTATGTTCGCCGTAATAGCTACGTCTACAACCTATATGATTTTAAAGATTGCACTTTGCGCGCTGTTGATGCTGTTGACTCGAGTGATGCAGGACCTGCAAAGGCTTTAGAGAGACTGCTAACTGAAGAGCGTTTTGATGCTGAGGCTGCCAAAAAAGCATTGGCCTGGTTGAACTTTGATGACCGTTTTTATGGTGATGGTGGGCGTGTTTCCACGACGACGTTAAAAAATAACTGTAAAGTTGATTCACCTTTGAGACTTAGTGCTAAAGAGGGCTTTGTCGCCACTATGATGTACAATATTCTCTATTCGGGTTCACTTGTTGATTCAGTGGAATTAGAGCAAGAGTTTGCATTTAAAGGTCAAAAAGGTTGGAAAGCTTTTGCTCGTTGGAATGCAGGAGCTGAGAATTATCAAGCACGATCGATTGCCAGTGATGAGCGTCAGGCACGTAATGAAAAAATCTTCTTGCTTGGCTTTAGAAAGCTAGTCGAAGGTATCATGGTGTCTAAGGCCGGAACTTTAAAACAGCTTCTTAGCTATATGTTATCAAGTGATGGTAATCTTGATGCCAATCAACGTGTTCGCCTTGCTTATCAAGTGATGAAGGTCTCTCTTGGTAGTATTAGCAGTGCAGACAAATCTTTCAATTCATACTTTGCTTCACCAGCAGTCATTCGAGATAATTTAAAGAGTATCTACGCAGGGCTTGAGAACCTTGAAAATGAGGGACGCATCGATGCTGTTTTCTCAAAGTTAGACTCTTTGCCACCAGTGTACGTTTCTTTTAAGAGCCAAATTGATGATAGTCAAAAGCGTCTTAATATCAATGTCGCTCACCATATTGATCTCATCGACATGTTTGGCGGCAATCATCATCGCGTAAAGCAATTGGCACAAAGACTTGATCGCGGTGAAGGATTTGAAAGTGCCGATGATTTTGTGGCGTTTGCTGCTACTTTTGATAAAGAAGAATTGGCCCGCTCAATGCTTGAACAGGCCGATAAAGAAATTGGTGGACTCAATCAACTAGAGAAGAAGTTTCGCTTTAAAGATCTTATCAATCATTCGCTATAATTCTATTTGACCTCAAGCCACTTTTTAGTCTTGGGGTCATATTTCTTAAAGTTTGACCAGCTATCAACATCCGAGAAGTCATTTGGGCCATCGTTAAATGTTGAGAATACGGCCAGTTTCTTTAGACTAATCTCTTCGTCATATTCGATCGCTGTCACAAGAAAATGAACGTCGCGAACATCTTCATCTGAACCTTCTGTAATAATAATATGGGCAACGGGTAGTCCATTGATTTGCCAGTCAACGTTAGAGCCAGCAAAGGACAGTGTTGCTGTGACGTAGTCATGATTTCTCGAAATGATTGATATTTCGCCTGTTGAGCGCACTAAAAACTTAATTTGCTCACCTTCAAGGCTCATGCTCCATTGGCCGGCCATCGCATTGATGACATCATCTTGGTCAAGTGCTGCAAAGCTAACTGAACTAAAGAGTAGCGATAGTGCGATTAAGAGTTTCTTCATATAAGCCCCAAGTTATTGAAAATTGGAAAGAGTATTTATTTACTCAGCATTTCTATGCTGAGCTAGGGGATTCGTCAGCATGGTAAGTAAATATTGCATGATCCAAGCTGACAGAGCCGGTTCAACTGACCTAGGCTTAATCTATGATTTTAAAGTCCTTGCTTGCGCTTACTCTGTTGATGGCAACTGCCCATGCTCAAAGTCTAAAAGTGTTGAGTTATAATATATATAGAAAGCCAGAACCGTTTGGTTTTGGGGGTTCGCATGCAGCTAAGCGAGTTAAGCGTCTTTGTCTTGAGCTGGCAAAAACTGATTACGATGTCGTGCTTTTGCAGGAAGCGTGGCTGGCCAAAGATCGAAAGCGCCTGGAAAAATGTGGCTTCCCCTACGTTGTTAATATTGGCACTAAAGTCCCTTCACGTTTACCTGGTCGTGCAGCAGCAAACCACCGTGAACAAAACTTAGAAAGCGGTTTGCTTATTCTCAGTCGTCATAAAGTTATCGACAGCGGGCGCTATGAGTACAAGCTCGATGGTTCGCTTTGGTCGATCTTTAAAGACGGCGAAAAGCTTGCTTCAAAGGCCGCCTATTTTGCCAAAATTGAGGCCCATGGGCATTCGCTATGGTTTGTGAACACTCATCTCGCAGCAAACTATTGTAAGACCTATCCAAGAATTGACTGCAATTCGTATGAAGCGCTCAGAGAGTCTCAATTAGAAGAACTTTCGGCCCTAGTGGCTAAGCTCGATGGACCAGTCGTGATGGGGGGAGACTTTAATATGGGGCCAAGTCCTATATCAAGAGATATGGCCTGGCTTAGATTTGATGATTATTTTCCAGGGTTTGCTCAAGCCAATCATGATCCGGCTCAAAATTCGACGTCATCTATTTTAAATAACTTCAATTTCTATGACATGGGAAAGATTGATCATCTTTTTGGTTCAAGTGATCTTCGCCTTAGCCAAGGTGAACTCGTCTTTACTCAACTCATGAATATCCAAGGGCGATCACTTCATTTATCTGATCACTTTGGCTGGCAAAGCGTGATTCACTTCGACTGATTTCGACTCTTTTGAGCGGCTGACTCAAGCAAAGTTCCCTTAATTGCAAATTTAATGAAATTAAGTATTCCCCCAGTGAAAAGAGCTTCAGTCATAGCTGAAAAGAGCTGGTATTTTTTCTTAGTGTAAGGAAACCAGTTGGCTTCAATTTTCTTAGAATTAGCGTCAATCAGAACCGACTTAATATTGCAAAATGATCGAAGGCCGTGAACACCTTTGTAGCGTCCGATACCGCTTTGTTTCACTCCACCGAAGGGAAGATGATGGTTTCCTTCGGTAAGCATGACATTATTGATCGAGACATTGCCAACTTCTAGCGCTCTAGCGACGCGATCACAGCGCGCCTTATCAGCACTCCAAACACTTGCTGAAAGGCCATAGATTGAGTCATTTGCGCGAGAAATGACTTCGTGTTCATCGCTAAACTTTAAAAGAACGATGGTTGGGCCGAAAGTTTCTTCATGAGCGACTAGCATATCATCTGTGACGTTATCAAAAAGTAGGGGAGGGATCATGGCATCTTGGCCGTCCCATTCGTCTCCGCTAAGCAGCTTTGCACCTTTGGCCAAGGCATCATCGAGATGATTTTTAACGATCGCAATTTGCGCTTTTGTCGTCATGCCTCCGATATCGGCATCGCCGTCATAGTCTCTGCTTTGTTTAATTTGTTTTACGATATTTAATGTTTTGTTCTTGAACTCTTCATAACAGGTGTCTTGAACATAAATGCGCTCGACTGAAGTACAAGATTGACCACAGTTTGTGAGTGCTCCCCAAACAACACCGCTAGCGGCGCGATCGAGGTTAGCATCCGCGAAAACAATGCTGGGGTCTTTGCCACCAAGTTCAAGTTCTACAGGGATTAGGTTGTTTGCCGCTTGGGTCATGATTTTTTTGACAGTTGCAACTGAACCAGTGAAAAATATTTTATTAGGCACTTGATCTATTAAGCTACTTCCAACTTTGCCGTCGCCATAGACGACCTGGACCCAGCCATCCTTCATACCTATGCGAGACATAAGATCTTCAACTAGACCTGTGAGTGGCGTAAATTCTGAAGGCTTGTAAATAACTGAGTTGCCGGCCACAAAGGCGGCCATAATCGGCACGATGGCCTGATAGAACGGATAATTCCATGGAGAGATAATCAAGATGGTGCCAAGCGCTTCATAGTAGATCTTTGAAGACTTACCAAGAAGAGCAATCGGTGTTTTCACCTTTTCGTCTTTAAGTGCTTTAATCGCTTCAGACTCTAGAAATGCTAAGTGATCAAGTACACCAAATATTTCTGAGACCAAAGCGTCGGAGCGAGACTTATTGGTATCCTCTTGAATCCTCTCAATAATAATTTCTTTCTCGCTTACGATCAGATGCTTAAGTTGCGAAACAAACTTTAATCGTTGGGCCACGCTTAGAGCTCTAATTTCTTGTGATACATCCTTGGCTTTTTTGCCAATATCTGCAGCAGAGATTTGTCTGTTTTCGCTCATAGCCTTATCCAGTGGTTGATAGCTGGGAGTGTGGGCATCCCAGCCTATGGTTTTTAGAATTCTCGCCCCATGACCTTCTTTGTCTTCAAGGCCTGAGTAATAAAGCGTAAAAATAATGCCCTTTAGACCAAGATTGAGTAGTCGAAATGGCGTTCCAAGAAATTGTGGAAGAAAGCGGTGTATGTCACATAAACTTACGAGCAAACGAATCTTCCAAATAGGCGTGATGCTAAAGACATTCATGAGAAGGCCTAGGCCATCCCTGTCATCGCTTTCCATATATTCAAGCATGCGATCAATATGATGAATGAATTCTGTTTCAGAAAAAGAGGGGAGAGTCTTATCCCCTGGAATGACAGCGTCGCCAAGTCTCAAAGCGCCTTTAATCTGTCTGGCGCTAAAAAATCTCGAGCATGTATGAATGAGTAGTCCTGGCTTCATGAGTGACCAGATTGTTTTAAGATACTTTGAGAGGCCATAAGGCTAAGGGCCATAATCGTCAGGGACGGATTAATTCCTGGTGCATTTGGAAAGATACTTGAGTCGGCACAAAAAATATTCTTATCGTCGTGAAGACTAAAATCTGGGGAAACAATATCTTTAGAAGCATTGTCTCCGATACATAAACCGCCCATGAGGTGAAGGCCTATGCTGAGTTCGCCGTCTATAATTTCTTTAGCACCAGTAGATTTAAAAATCTCATGAATGACTTTTTCGCCTTTTTTATAAGAGATTTTATCTTCACCACTTACTGATTTTGCAATTTGAACTTTACCATTGGTCGTTGTCTTAATTTGACCAGGGATTTGATCGCGAATAGCTACTTCAACACAAGCGTAGTGGCGAAGCTTTTTCATGGCACGCATATGTTTGATGCCAAGTCCTGGCAAAAGCATGCTCAGTCCGACAGGTGGAGCAAAAACATTCTCAAGCTTAAAGCGGTTGACCCTGAAGTGAGGTTCATCTGACTTCATCGCCTGAAAAGGCCCTTTATGGGCCGCAATTTCCTGATCGTACAGTCCTAAACTCATAAATTGAGGGTGAGTATAAAACCTCGTACCTATTTTCTTATTTGTATTTGCGTATTTTGAATTGAGTAAGAGTTTTGAATTGCCAATGGCGCCACTGGCGAGAATTAGTTTTTTTGCTCGCAGTCTTTTATATTCTCCACTTTGCGATTTTCCGTGAACGAGATAAATATCCCCCGATCTTTCAAAATGGGTGACTTCGAACTGACTCATGAGCTTTACGCCATTTTTTAGCGCCTGCGGGAGTGCGGTGATGGCGGTTGACTGCTTGCTATCTAGTCTGCATCCGGCCAAACACTCAATGCAGTCATTCCCTTTTTCATACTGGCACTGACTTTGTGCTCGCTTTAATGGTGAGCACTTAAAGCCTAGCTTTTCAAAACCATTGATAAAGACATTTGCATTGGCATTTCTATACTGGGCCGGAATCTCCTGGATGTTGACGCTGCTTTCAGCTTTTTCATACCAAGGCTTCATTTGCTCCTCAGTAAAAAAAGAAATATTTGATTCTTGTTTCCAGGAGCTCAGGGCCTCATGATCAAATCGATCGAGTAGGGCTTGATTAACAATTGAGCCCCCACCAACAACTTTAGGTCTAAGAAAACCAATATTAGCAGTTTGATTAAGTTCAATACCACCACCCCAGTAGAGCTGGGAGTTGGCATCAATTTCTTTTCTTGGGTAAGTGTGGCGATTAAAATAACTACCGGCCTCAAGTAAGCTGATCGTTGCGCCGGATGAGCTTAGGTGTTTGGCCATAAGAATGCCTGAAATCCCAGCGCCAATTATAATAAAATCATCTACAGGAAGCACTTGCCCTCTCCTCTGTAGGTTTTGAGCTGCTTTACTTCTCCAATCTTAACTAAGTGAAGATGGTTAAAGCGCTCACATAGCTCTCCTGCTTTGGCGTGGCGAAACAAGACCATACTGCCAAGCTTTGGTAGCACTTTACCGTGAAGGGGGGTTTGAACTTCTCCAGCACCTTCATTTGGCTCTAGAGAGAGATGCTGTGAATGCATCGGCCTTGGAGATTTGTCCGGTGAAGTAGCGCCACTGGCAATATATCCACCACCCGCCACTGTCACTGTTTTTCTGGCTGGCATTCTCGTTACTTCCAGGGCAAAACCGGCCGCAGGTAAAAGTTTGAAGCTTTTATAATAATCAAAAAGGAGCGGGCTATAAATTCCAGAGCCAGCTGCAACTTCGGTCACAGAGTCATCTGTTTTCGTTAAGGCGAGACTTCCGGTTCCACCGCCATTTACAAAATCGAGATCAAAGCCGCGCATCTTGCACAGGCCGACTAAGTTCTGCCTGCGTTTTTTTACCACAGGCCATGATTTCTTTTTTAAAAAACTAATGACTGGGTTAAGAATTTTCTTAAAGGGATTGGCATCACCCACACCGGCAATCTGCGCTTCATAGCCCATGATTCCTCGTAGGTGAATAAACTTCATATGATCAAGATGATCCAGTAGTTTTGTCATCTCTGCTTCAGATCTCAAAGAGGAGCGATAAACGCCAAAAAGAATACCGAAGTGTCTGGTTGATAGATCGATGTCAAAACAGATATTGATTTTTTGCTGCCTTTTAGCCCCAAACTGATTAATGACTTCTAGGTGTTCAATGCGATCTACCATAAAAGTAATTTCTTCTAATGAATTATTAGGATCTTCTTGATGAGAAAACCAATCCATATAAGGGTAACCGATGACAATATCTTTAAACCCTAAAGAACTTAGCCAGACGGCTTCATCGGGATGATAAGCTAGGATGCCGTGAAAAATATGAGGATGCTCGTTGAGCAAAATCCTAAGGACGTCAGTCGATCTGACAGATTTGCTCGCCACTCTTATTTTTAGTGGGCTGGCGAGTTTAGATAGAGCGTCAATATTGTGCTCAAGGCGTTCATGATCGAGCCACGCAATAGGTAGAGGTCGGCCAGATAAAGCCTGAATGATATCGTGATCAGATGCCATGGCGATATTTTAGGTTAGGAGATCTGTTATTTCTAGCAGTGCTTTTAATGCAGACGCAAATACTCGGAGATGATCTTTTGGCCATGCTTTCAAACAGTGATTATACTTTTATTTTTTGAGGTAAAGCGATGACATACCCATGGCTGATAGGTGCTGGCAAAGCGGATATAACGGCGTTTATACCCGGCATTGTTATGCTTGGTCATGGTAACCCTCTCAATAGTGTTAAATATGTTGATACACCTCTTCACGCGCGCGCTATCTGGATTGAAAAGCCAGAGTCCAAGCAAGTTTCTATTATGCTCTGCCTTGAAGTGTGCTTCGTTACCCAAGCGTTAACAGATGCTCTATGGGAGGAGTTGCAAAAGGAGTATTCAAACCTTAGGCGCGATCAATTAATTATCACGGCCCAACACACCCACTCAGC